>JAYTBL010001153.1:0-5881 GCA_043736975.1 Polyangiaceae bacterium | reverse complement strand
GCGCAGACGACATCAAGGAGGACACGACGCTCGCCGAGCGCGGCGTGCCATACCGGATCGGCGGCCCCACCGGCGGCAAGAGACTCACCGTGGCGGGGACGGGCTCGGCGCCGCTGCTCACCATCGCGCCGGGGGTGACGCTCCGCTTCGACAAGGACACGCGTCTTAGCGTCGACGAGACGTCGGGAACGGCGCTCGGTGCGCTGCGCGCCGAGGGTACGGCCGACAAGCAAATCGTCTTCACCTCGGCGGCCGCGGCCCCCGCGCCCGGCGACTGGGTCGGTATCGTGCTCGAGGGAAAGCCTGACGCGCGGGACAAGATCGCGTTCGCGAAGGTCGCGTACGCCGGAGGGGGCTCCCAGATCTCGAGCTTCGACTGTCCTTCGCCGGTCAACACTGGCTTCTCGAACGAAGGCGCGATCCTCATCATCGGCGGCGCGCCCGCGTCGGCGTTCGTGACCAACACCACTATCGAGAACAGCGCCGGCGACGGGATCGTACGCGGCTGGACTGGCGCCCCGGTCGAGCTCCTCGCCACGAACACCTTCACCAGCGTCACGCGCTGCAACCAGACGTTCCCGAAGCCGTCGACCGGCACCTGTCCCGACCCCGCGCCCTGCCCGAAGTGATTCGCGGTTTCGCAGGGGGGGTCAGCGCCAGCGCACCAGGACCACCAGCAGGAGCAGCCGGTAGAGCACCCAGGTCGCGCACAACCATGACGGGAGCGCGTAGCGACTCACGAGCACCCAGTGCACGGCAAACATGATGCCCACCACACCGAAGAAGTAGGCGATCGCGGCCAGCGGCGTCGCGCCCGGCACGAACACCAGCAGCGGCCACAGCAAAATCGCGCCCAGCGCCGACACCGCGATCAGGATCCACGCATAGGAGAGCTTGTCCTCGCGTGGCTTCTGCCGGAGCAGCGCCCACTGGAAGAGTACCTGGCCCGTCACCATCCCGATCTCGAGGCGGTAATCGTAGTGGACCGCCAGGTAGGTCTCGATGATGGCGGCGAACGCGGCGAGCGTCTTCGCGATCACGACCAGCGCGATCAGGAAGGCGCCCACCGCTGCCACCCCGCGCGGTCCGAAGCGCGCGGGCGTTGTCACTTGTGCCAGCGCGAGGCGAGCTCACGGCTCGCAGCGCGCCACTCCGGGTAGGCGAACGTGAAGCCGGCGTCGCGCAGGCGACCCGGGATCACGCGCCGACTCTTCAGGATCAGCTCGGTGTCGGTGCGGAGCGCGAAGGCGCCGATCTCCGCCATCCAGCGCGTTGCCGGCAGGCCGATCTTCGTCCCGATCGCTTCGCGCAGATCCTTGATGAACGCGCGGTAGGGAAGGGGATCTGGCGCCGCGAGGTTGACCGGGCCGTCGAGGTCGGTGCGCTCGATGAGGAAGTCGATCGCCGTGCAGAAATCGTCCTCGTGAATCCACGACACGTACTGCGCGCCGCCGCCCACCGATCCGCCGAGGCCCCAGCGCGCGATGCGCGCCATGGTGTCGAAGATGCCGTCGCGGTCGGGGCTCATGATCATGGCCGCGCGGAGCTGCACCTGGCGGGTGCCCGGGGTGATCGCGTCGCGCTGGGTGCGCTCCCAGGCCTTTGCGATGTCGGTACTGAAGGACCAGTAGCCGGGGACGTCGGGCTCGCTGCCGCCCATCACGCCGGTCGCCTCGTCGTTCGGCGCGTCGAGCCGGTGCGCGTAGATGGTGGCGGTGCTCATCTGCAACCACACGCTCGGTGGTCGCGTCGCGGCGCTGATCGCTTCGCCGATCACGCGCGTGGAGTCGACGCGCGAGCTCATCATCTCCGCGAGGTTCTTCCTCGTGTAGCGACAGTTGACGGTGCGCCCCGCGAGGTTGAGCACGACGTCGGCGCCGTCGACCGCGCTCTGCCAAGCTCCCAGCGTCCGCCCGTCCCACGCGAGCTCCCCTGCCTGGCGCGGCGTGCGGGTCAGGATCGTGACCTCGTCGCCCCGGGCGAGCGCGCGCCGCCGGAACAGGGATCCGACCTGCCCCGTGCCGCCCGCAACGACGATCTTCATGTGCGTATCCTAGGGTCGACTTTGAAATCACGCCCTGCTCGTCCGCGATGCGCGCGGTCTCGGAGCGACGCGGCGTGTCTCGCTAGCCACGCGCGGCGCGCTCCGATCACGGAAATCCCGCGGGATGCGCGGCGCCCCGCGGCGGTCCGGCGCTTGCAAAAGCTGCTCGACATGAAGAAGCTCGCATCGCTTGCCTGGACGACCCTCGTGGCCGCCGCGCTCCTCTCCGTCCCCCTCGCAGCCCGCGCCGACGGAAAGACGACGCCCGCCGGTGGCAGCGCCTCGGCCACGAAGCGGCTTGGCGTGAAGCGCCTGGTGCTCGCGCACGGCATCGACGGCCGCGAGCCGCAGGACGCGACCGGGACGTTCAAGTCGAGCGACGACCGCGTCTACGCGTTCGTCGAGCTCGAGAATCCCGGCAAGGTGGGCAGCGCGATCTCGGTGGTCTTCGAGCCGCCGAGCGGTCCGCCCGTCGCGGAGATCCCGCTGACGGTGGGCGAGACCGCGCGCTTCCGCACGTGGGCCTTCACGCGCAAAGCGCGCACCGTCGGCGAGTGGACGGTGGTGGTACGCGACGACCAGCACCGCGTGCTCGCGCGCCAGACGTTCACGGTGACGTGACGCGGCTCAGCTGCGGAACGACTCGGGGGTGTGCTCACGGAGCGGGTTGCCGAGGGCATTCTGCATGGCGACGAGGGCGCGATCCTGCGCGACATGGACGTCGCGTCGCAGCAGATCGAGGTGATGCTGGGCAAGCTCATGGAGGTCGCCACGGCGGAGACCAGCCTCGTCAAGGTCGCCCCTCGGCCCATGGAAGTCGGGCCGCTTGCCGACACGCTGCGGCGGCGGCTCAAAGCTCTCGTGCACGGCAAGAGCATCGAGGTCAGCGTGGTCTGCCGCGCCGGCACGCCGGGCGTCATGGTGATCGATCCGCTGGTGTTCGACCGCGTCGTCGACAACCTGCTCACGAACGCTGCGAAGTACACCGAGCGCGGAAGCATCAACCTCGAGATCACCGGCGCCACCCCGCTCCGCGAAGGAGACGGCTGGCTGACACTCGAGCTCACGGACACGGGCCGCGGGATCCCCGAGGACCGCGTCGGGGCGATCTTCCGACCGCGCCCGGCCAGCGAGCCGAAGGGCCCGAACAGCTATGGTGCCGGCCTCTCGAGCGCGGTCGCCTTGCTCGGCCAGATCGGCGGCCGGCTCGAGGTGAGCTCGCAGCCTGGAGTGGGCTCGACCTTCGCGGCGTTCTTTCCTCTGTCGCCACCCGAGGCGAAGCGCGGCGCTGGAGCCGCGAGTGAGAGTCTCGAGACTGTGACGGCGCGCGTGGTGAAGGTGCGAAGAGCCAGCTGATCTTGGGTATCGATCTCATCCTCCATCCGGTCAGCGCGGATCCCACTGGATGAGGAAGCGACAAGCCGCGAGCTGGGGATCGGAGCCCGACGCCGGCGGCGCGCCGGTGGGGAGGTCCTCGCCGACCCGGACGGCGCGGATCTTCGTCGAGGACGGGCGCCGGAGACGCGCCGCCGACACCCGCGCGTCGAGCACGCACGACGTCCGCCGCACCCGCACGTTCTTGCAGCCCATGTGCTCGTGGAACAAGGTGAGCGACGAGAGCGAGAGCTCGCACAGCAGCGGGTGGTGGCCTTGCCAGTCCGTGACCGTCTGCTCGGAGTGACACTCGTCGCGCATCTCGCCGACGACGGTGCCGGTGTTGTAATACTGGTTCCAGATCTTCTGCGCGTACTTCGCGTGCCGCTCGGGCGTGACCAGCGTCTGGAAGAGGACGCGATAGACGCCAGTCAACGTCGTGCTGATCGCGTGCTGGATGCCGTCGCGGAGGAGCGACGCGCGCGCGCCGTGGTCGAGCCCGAGCATGATGGTCTCGAGCATCCCCGTCACGACGCTTACCGGGTACCACGTGCTCGCAAGGAGGCCGAAGGTGTCACGCTGCGGATCGAGGTGGACCTGCAGCTCGACCGGCAGCCTGCGGTAGGCCCGGAGCGCCGCGTCGCGACCTCGCGTCTCCTCGTACCACTTCACGAATTCCTTCACGACCAGCCCCTTCACCGAGGGCGTCTTCCCTGACCGACGGGAGCTGGGCGGAGGCAGCTCGGACACGACGCGACCATTATTGCAGCCCCAGCCCGCGAGCGACACGGCGAAACCTGCTAGGCTCGCGCGCGATGACCGCACGCGCAGACACCGAGCTCACCGAGCTGCTCGAGCTCGGCGATCGCATCCTCGCCATGGCCGCAAAGGGAGGCGTCACCGTCGCCGAGTGCATGCTCCGCTCCGGCGCCGAGCTGTCGGCGCGCGTACGCCTCGAGAAGCCCGAGCTGGTGGAGGAGGCCGCGCATCGCTCGGCCGGCCTGCGCGTCATGAAGGGCAAGCAGGTGGCGACGACGTCGACCAGCGATCTCACCGAGGGCGGCATCGCCCGCTTCGTGGCCGACGCGCTGGAGCTCGTCGAGCTCTCGCAGGAGGACCCGTTCGCGGGGCCCGCCGACCCCTCGCTCCTCGTCGACTCGCGCACCGCCCCCGATCTCGATCTCTTCGACCCCAAGGGTGGCAGCGTCGATGCTGCGCAGGCCATCGCCATCGGCAAGATCGCGGAGAAGGCGGCGCGCGAGTTCGATCCGCGCATCTCGAACAGTGAGGGCGCGACTTTCAGCCGCACCGCGGGCGGCGTCGCGCTCGTTCTCTCCAACGGCTTCCGCGGCGCCTACAAGGGCTCCTACCAGTCGCTCAGCGTCGTCCCCCTCGCCGAGGAGGACGGCGGCAAGAAGCGCCGCGGCTACCACTGGACCGCGAAGCGCTTCCTCGACGAGCTCGAGGATCCGAAGAAGGTCGGCGAGGAGGCGGCGCGCCGCACGCTCCGCAAGCTCGGCGCGAGGTCGGTCACGACCTGCGAGGTGCCGGTCGTCTTCGACCCCGACGCCGCGCGGTCGATCCTCGGCATGCTCGCGGGCTGCATCATGGGCAGCTCGATCTGGCGCAAATCCAGCTACCTCGCGGAGCGCGAGGGGACCGCGGTGGCGAGCTCGCTCGTCACCGTGGTCGACGACCCGCTGCTCCCGCGCGCGCCTGGCTCGCGCCCCTATGACGGCGAGGGGCTCGCCAGCCGCAAGAACGTGGTCGTGGAGAAGGGTGTACTCCGCACGTTCCTCTGCGACAGCTACTCGGGGCGCAAGCTCTCGCGGCCCAGCACCGGGAACGCGTCGCGCGGCGGCTCTGCCGGCGTATCGTGCAGCACCACGAACTTCATCCTTCAGCCCGGCACCGACTCGAACGACGCCATCGTCAAGGGCACGAAGCAAGGCCTCTACGTCACCGAGATGATGGGCTTCGGCTTCAACGCGGTGACCGGCGACTTCTCGCGCGGCGCTTCCGGCTTCTGGATCGAGAACGGCGAGCTCGCGTATCCGGTGAGCGAGGTGACGATCTCGCTCAACGTCGACGAGCTGTGGAAGCGCATCGACGCGGTCGGGTCCGATCTCGATCTCCGCACCGCCACCGCGGCGCCCACCATCCGCGTCGCGAAGATGACGGTCGCCGGCGCCGGCGCCGGTGACTCGGCGAACGCCTGAGTCAGCGAACGCGTTCGCACGTCGTGAGGTCGCCCGAGGTGCTGGTGTCCGTGCACCAGAGCACCTCGAACGGTTGCTCGTCGGCACTGAGGACGAAGCCGGTGTGCAGCGAGCCGCCGCGGAGACCGAGATCGCCGGAGGCGCTGAGCCACGAGTCGACGGAGGCGTCGGCACCGCCGCTCGTTCCGGTGCTTGCCGCCGCCGCGCCCACCGCGAGCTGCGCAGGCGAGGGAACAGGCGGGAT
>JAYTBL010001152.1:0-5883 GCA_043736975.1 Polyangiaceae bacterium | reverse complement strand
GAGCCCCGCCGCAGGTCCAGAGACAAGCCACACCGTGTCGCACGCGCGACACCGCATACGTGCCGTCTTGCCGAGGAGCTTCTGCTCGTCGGCCTTGTATCGTGCGGCGCAGGCGGGGCAGGTGACGTCCATGTTGCAAAGAACCCGGATCGCCGACGTGCAAGATCCGTGTCCAGCCGAGACGGAACAGGAGACCACTGATTGCCGGGAGATCCGGGTGGTCGATGGACGGCGGGACGTGGATCTGGTGCTCCGTTTATCCATGGCCCTGCGGCTTGCCGCCATCATCGGCAGGCAACGACGTCCCCCCTTGCGCGGGCGAGTTGGCCTATGTTCGGTGGCTCGATGACGGAGAAGATTCGCGGGGGAACGGAAGCCAATCCGGTCCCCGTCACCCTCACCACCGCCGTCCCGAAGCTCGTCGCCGTGACGGGTCCCTCGGCAGGGCGCGGCTTCGCGGTCACTCGGGCGACCAGCACGGTCGGTCGCCATCCCACCAACGACTTCGTGCTCGATGATGCGCGGGTCAGCGGCGCGCACCTCGAGCTGTCGCGCAGCGGCGCGCGCGTTCGCGTGCGTGACGTCGACAGCCTGAACGGCACGTGGCTGGGGAGCCATCGCGTCGTCGACATCGAGCTCGCGCAGGGCGCCGAGCTGACGATCGGCGACAGCCTCCTGCGGCTCGAAACCGACGAGAGCGTCGCGCCGCCGCCGATGACCGAGAGCGAGACCTTCGGACAGCTCGTCGGTCGCTCGACGGTGATGCGCGAGCTCTTCGCGACGCTCGAGCGCATCGCTCCCAAGGATCTCGCGGTGCTCATCCAGGGCGAGACGGGCACGGGCAAGGAGGAGGTCGCGCGCGCGCTGCACGCGAGCTCGCCGCGCGCCGCGGGCCCGTTCGTCGTGATCGACGCCACGGCGCTGCCCGAGCCGCTCGCGGAGTCGCTGCTCTTCGGGCACGAGAAGGGCGCGTTCACGGGCGCGCACGATCAGCAGATCGGCTTCTTCGAGGCGGCCAAGGGCGGGACGGTCTTCCTCGACGAGGTGGGCGAGCTCTCGGCGGTGCTGCAGGCGAAGGTGCTGCGCGTGCTCGAGCGCCGCGAGATCATCCGGCTGGGCGGCCACGCGCCCACGCCCATCGACGTGCGCGTGGTGGCCGCGAACAGCCGCGATCTCCGCAACGCCATCGACAAGGGACGCTTCCGCGAGGACGTGTACTTCCGGCTGGCGCAGGTCCGCGTGTTCCTGGCGCCGCTCCGCCAGCGCCTCGAGGACCTGCCGCTCATCTGCGCGAAGCTGCTCGCGCGCGCCGGTTCGGAGACGATGATCGACGTCGACGCGCTCGACCACCTCTCCTCGATGCCGTGGCCCGGCAACGTACGCGAGCTCAACAACGTGCTGCTCCGCGCCTCGGCGATGGCGCAGGACGGCGTGATCCGCCGCGCCGACGTCGCCGGCGAGGGCGAGG
This sequence comes from Polyangiaceae bacterium, assembly GCA_043736975.1. Taxonomy (GTDB): domain Bacteria; phylum Myxococcota_A; class Polyangia; order Polyangiales; family Polyangiaceae; genus Labilithrix. The sequence goes on along the minus strand of JAYTBL010001152.1, from coordinate 4,415 downwards.
GCTTCCGCGGGACCACCGAGGAGCGAACGCCGCTCGACCTTTCGGGCACGTTCGGTGACGCGAAGGACCGCGCGATCGATCGCTTCGAGAAGGCCTACCTCGCGCTCCTCATGAAGCGCTGCCAGGGCAACCTCTCGGCCGCGGCGCGCTCGGCCGATGTCGCGCGCCACCACCTCCGAGATCTGCTGAAGAAGCGCGGGCTCTACGGGGTCTCGCTGGATGAGGAGTGAGCGGGCGCGCTCCGTCGCGCTGGGCCTCGCGTTGCTCCTGGCCGCGGCGAGCGTCGCGCCGTCGGCGGACGCGCAGGGCAGGGCCCCGCCCACCGCGGACGAGCTGAAGGCCGCGCGCGAGCTGTTCCAGGACGCCTACCGCGACGAGAGGGAGCGGCGCTTCGCCCAGGCGCTCGAGAAGTTCGAGCGCGTCGCGGCGGTGAAGGAGAGCGCGTCGGTGCGCTACCGCATCGCGACCGTGCTCGGCTCGCTGGGGCGTCTCCGCGAGTCGCGCGATGCGTTCCGCGCCCTCGCCGCCTCGAAGGCCTCGCTCCCGGCGAGCGAGCAGGAGATCTCCGACAGCGCCGCCGAGCGCGCGCAGGCGCTCGACCGCCGCATCCCGCGGCTCGTGCTGCAGCTGCAGGAGGGCGCGGCGCCCGAGGCGCGCGTGACCATCGACGGCGCGACGGTCCCGGTCACCACGACGCCGCGGCCCTTCGAGCTCGATCCCGGTGAGCACGTCGTCCAGGGGAGCGCGCCCACCGCGCTGCCGTCCGAGAGCAAGGTGACGCTCCAGGAGGGCGGCGAGGTCTCGGTCACGGTGGTGCTGCCGCCGAAGGCGTCGCGCGTCGCGAAGGTCGCTCCGCCGCCTCCGCGGCCCGAGCCGCCCCCGAACGACAGCGGATCGAGGCCGGACCGCACGCTCGCCTACGTGGCGCTCGGCGCGGGCGGCGCGCTGCTCGTCACCGGCATCGTGCTCTTCGCCGTGCGCGAGGACGACGTCTCGGCCCTGAAGAAAGCATGCTCGCCGACCTGCCCGAGCAGCAACCGGAGCGAGCTCGAGGCCACCCGCGACGAGGCGCAGCTCTTCGGTCCGCTCGGGGCCGGCTTCGCGGCGGTGGGCGTCGTCGCCGCCGGGTTCGGTGGGTATTTGTTGCTGCGCCCGCAGCAGCCCAAGCATACTTCGTCAAGCTTTCGCATCGCTCCGGCACCGGTTCGCGGCGGCGCCCTCCTGGGAGTCGGCACGGCGTTCTGAGGTGGGGTAGCATCGAGGGATGGGGACGCCGTCGGAGATTCCCCCCGAGACCCTGCTCGGAGGAAAGATCCGGCTCCTCCAGCGCATCGGGCGCGGGGGCATGGGTGACGTCTGGGTCGCGCGCAACGAGGCCACGCAGGCCGAGGTCGCGGTCAAGACGCTGCAGCGCACCGAGCGCACGCCGCTCCACGACGAGCGCTTTCGCCGTGAGGCGCGGCTCGCGGCGACCGTGTCGCATCGCAACGTCGTGCGTGTGTTCGACCTCGTCGACGAGGACGACGGCACGCTCGGCCTGGTCATGGAGCTGCTGCGCGGCGGCACGCTCGAGCAGTGCATGCGCGAGCGCGGCCCGCTCTCCGCGGTGCATGCGCTGGCGGTCGCCTGCGCGATCCTCAGCGCGCTGCATCACGTTCACGAGAAGGGCATCGTCCACCGCGACGTGAAGCCGGCGAACGTCTTCTTCGCGGTCGAGCCGGACGGGCATGTCATCCCCAAGATCCTCGACTTCGGCATCGCGAAGCTCCCGGCCGTGAGCTCGACGCTCACCGTCGACGGCAGCGTCCTCGGCACGCCGCACTACATGGCGCCCGAGCAGATCCGCGGCGTCGCCGACCTCGACGGGCGGAGCGACATGTTTTCGCTCGCCAGCGTGCTCTACGAGATGCTCACCGGCGATCGGCTCTTCCAGCGTGACTCGGCGGCGGCGTCGCTCGCCGCGGTGCTCGAGCACGACGTCGATCCCGATCCGCGGATCGATCCGAAGGTGTGGGTCGCCATCGCCCGCGCGCTCGCCAAGCGCCCGTACGAGCGCTTCGCGACCTGCGGCGAGTTCGCCGAGGCGCTGCGCGGCGCGATCGGCGCGACCGACGAGGACTTCGCGACCGCGCTCCAGGAGCTGCGGCCTCGCAGCAGCGCGATCCCGGAGAGCGAACGGACCTCGGGCGGTGCGATGGCCTCGTCGTCGCCCGGCGTGCGCAGCGTGCGCCCGCGCACGGCGCGGCGGCGGAGCCTGCTCGTGACGCTCGCCGCGGCGGGCGTGGCGGCCGCGCTCGCGGTCACGGCGACGCTCGCGGTGACGCGCACCGCGACGCCGGCGGCTCGGGGCGACGAGCCGCTCTCCGAAGCCCCGCCGCTGCTCGCGTCGTCGTCGGTGGCGCCGTCATCGGCGGCGTCGTCTCATGCGGCCACGCCCGCCGCGCCGCCGGTCCCTCCCGCGTCGGTGACGATGATCCCCACGCCGCTCGCGGTGGCCGCGAAGGCGACGAGCGCGCCAGCCACGCCGCCGACGAGTCGCGGGGTCGTGAGGCCATCCCCGCCGCACCCGCCGGCGTCCGCGGCCAAGCCTCTGCCGCTGCCGCCGACGAGGCCCGTCGCCACGTCGCCCGGGTTCTAGGGCCGGCGATCAGCGCGCGGAGACGGCGAGCGCCAGCGCGAGAACCACCGCGATCACGATCGCGAGCTGGATGTAGAGGCGCCGGCGATCGGCCCCGTCCTCGGCGGCCGCCATCGCCTCGCCCGAGCGGCGCGGCGCAGGCGGCGGCGAGCTCTTGCGGCCCTTGGTCCGCGGCTTCTTGGCGGGCTTCTTCTTCCGGGCGCCGTCCGCGGGCGCGGGCGGCGCGAGGGAAGGGACCGGCGCGTTCGAGGGCGTCCCCGCCGGGGCGGGCTCGCTCGCGGCATCCTTCTCCGCGAGCATGCTCGACGACGCGATCGGCACCGGCGCCGGCGGCGGCATCGTGTAGTTGGGCGCGCGCACCGACGTCGCGGCCTTCTCCCATTTCGCCTGACGCGCCTCCTGGCCCGGGAACAGGCGGCTCAGGAGCGCGCCGAGCTCCTCGTGCATCTGCGGGGCGCGGGCGCCGACGTAGGCATCGAGCGCGCTCCGCAGATCGTCGCTCGTGTCGTAGCGATCGTCGGCCTTCTCGCTGAGCGACTTCGCGATGATCGTCCAGAGCTGGTCGGGGAAGCCCTCGATCATGGTGCGGGCGTCCGGCACCTTGGCCTCGCGGATGGCGCGCAACGTGTCGACGTCGGTGTCGCGCTTGAAGAGGCGCTTCATCGTGACCGACTCCCAGAGCGTGGCGCCGAGGGCGTAGATGTCGATGCGGCGGTCGATGGGCTTGCCGTGCGCCTGCTCCGGGGCAAGGTAGGGGATCTTGCCCTTCACGATGCCGTCGGCGCTCTTCGAGAGGCGCACGCGCGCCTTGGCGAGCCCGAAATCGATGAGCTTCACGTCGCCGCTGTGCGTGAGGAAGATGTTGCTCGGGTTCACGTCGCGGTGGATGACGTGGAGCGAGTGGCCGGTCTCGTCGGCGAGCTCGTGGGCAGAGTGGAGGCCCTCGGCGACGCGGGCGCAGAGCCAGGCGGCGAGGGGGATCGGCATCTTCTCGCCCTTCACGACGAGGAGGTCCCAGACGTCCGAGTAGGTGCGGCCCGAGAGCAGCTCCATGGCGATGAAGCGGTGGTGCCCGGTGGCGCCGTACTCGAGCGTCTGGATGACGTTGGGGTGCGAGAGCTGCGCGAGGATCTTCGCCTCGTCGATGAACATGCTCTTGAACACTTCGTCCTGAGCGAGCTCGTCGCGAATTACCTTGAGCGCGACGCGCTCCTCGGTGCCGTCCTCACGCGTGGCGCGGCCGATATAGACCGTCGCCATCCCGCCGCCGCCGATCTTGGCGCCCACCTCGTATTTCCCCAGCACCTTGGGCGGGGCGAGTGCCGTCACGGACCTCACGATGACCGGAAGCCTACCAGCCTTGATCGCCGTTGGTGGAATCCTCGGGTATTCCTGGAATACGACGTCTTCTCCGGGGCGGAATGGTAGCGTTCCGCCCATGGGCAGCACGAAAGCAGCGATTTTGGGCGCCTTGGTCATGGGCGGGGTCTTCTGCGCCCCCTCGTCCGTGCTCGCGCACGCTCTGATGATGACGCCGGCACCACGGGACGTCGGCAGCGCGTCGAGCGATCAGCACAAGAATGGCCCATGCGGAGCTGTTGCTCGCAACAACGCGAAATGCACCCAGTACGCCCAGGGCGCAACGATCAACGTCAAGTGGAGGGAGACAGTGCCTCATCAAGGCTGTTTCCAGTGGCTGCTCGGCTCGTCGACCGACACCAACTTCATCCCGCTCAAGCAGATCAACGATCCGGCAGGCGGCGACGAGATCGTCTAC
>JAYTBL010001151.1:0-5883 GCA_043736975.1 Polyangiaceae bacterium | reverse complement strand
CCACGCCCAGGATCTTCTTCAACGACCGGCAAGCTAAGGCGCGCCGCAGCCCTGGCAAGCCCTCACGGCTCGAGCGCGATCCATGCCTCGACGCGTCGGAGGGCGGGCAGCGTCGACGGCGCGTCGTAGCCTGCGAAGAGCGGCGCGCCGCGCGTGACCAGGCCCGCCTCCTTCACCCGCGCCACCAGCGCCGCCTGCTTCGTCTGCGCAAGGTCGCCACCATACGTGCCGCGGTAGGTGAGCACCGCGAAACGCTCGCCGCCCGTCCGTCGGACGCGCACGCGCGCGTCCTTGGGCACGGGCAATAGCTCGAGTGCGCGATGTTTGGGCATCGTGAAGGTCACGACGTGGCCCTGCGCGTCCTCGTGGGCGGTCACCGGGCTGGTCATGGCGATGCGCTCACCCTTGCTCTTGCGGCCCGCGCTCTGCTCGCGGAGCTCGATCGGCGCCGCCATGGCGCTTCGCGCGCCGGCGTTGTCGCCGAAGATGTAGCCGGCGAGGCGGCGGAAGCCCTCGTCCAGGGCACCGTCGTGGTCGACGTCGTGCACCGTGGTCTCCGCGACCACGCGCGACGGATAGCGGCGGATCTCGAAGCCGTCGAAGGTGCGCTCGACCTCGTAGTCGGGCGTCTCCGTGAAGAAGCGATCGAGCTGCCACTTCGCGAGTCCCAGCAGCGCGGCGCCGGTGAGCAGCCCGGCGAGCGCTGCGTTGTCGCGCAGCACGCGTGGCCCACGGCCCGCGAGCCCCGCGATGCCGAGCACGAGCGCAGGCGTGAGCACGACCGCCGGCCAGAAGGGAATCACGTCCCAGATCCGGCTCGGTGTGTCGTCCTTGTCGATCGTGCGGAGGGAGGAGGAGCGATCGGCCGCGCGGATCGAGGTCTCGGAGGTCGTGACGGTCATGGCCGGTTCCCCAAGCATCGCGCGTGCCGCGACTCAGCGGGTCGCGAGGACCTTCACGGATCGCACTGGCCCGGCGAATCGCGGTCCTGGGAATAGGGGGCGCGCACCGGCGGGCACGGAATGGGGTTGGGTTCGCGCGGGTTGATGTCCGTGACGTAGCGCGCGAGCCGGAAGCTGACGGGGCACGAGTCGCCCGCGACCGGCGCCTGGTTCTCGTCGACGGTAGGCCGGTACGTGATGCGCATGGCGCACGCGACGCCGTCGGCATCGAAGCCGGCAGGCCCGTCGACCACGTCCACGCTCGACGCATGACCCTCGGCATCGACGTGCGCGACGACGCGGAAGACCACCGACTCCAGGAGCGAGCGGCTCGGCGTCGACAGCCACGCGCAGTGCGAGGGAGCGGTGGCGACGCTCGCGAGACCCTGACAGGTCGAGCCCTCGATCACCTCGAGGCGCGCGGCGAGGGCACCGGGACGCCCGACGTCAGGCGGCTTCAAGAGATCGGAACGGCAGCCGACGACACCGAGCAACCCAGCTACGGCGAGACCACACGCCAGAGTGCGCATGATCCGGTCGTCGTACAGACTGCTAGGACGCCACGAACAACCGCTCCGCGATCTGCACCGCGTTGAGCGCCGCGCCCTTGCGCAGGTTGTCGGCGACCACGAAGAGGTTCAGCGCGCCCGGCACCGCGAGATCCTCGCGGATGCGGCCGACGTAGACGGGATCGGTCCCCGAGGCCTCGACCGGGTGTGGGTGCTGTCCCGGGACGTAGGGGCCTTCCATCAGCTTCACGCCGTCGGCGTGGCGCAGCAGGCTCTTGGCCTCCTCCGCGCCCATCGGACGGTGGAACTGCACGTGCACCGCCTCCGAGTGGCCGTTCACCACCGGCACGCGCACCGTGGTGGGGGAGACGCCGATGCTGTCGTCTCCCATGATCTTGTGCGTCTCGTTGATCATCTTCCACTCCTCTTCGGAGTAGTCGCCCTCGCCCGCCTTCCAGTCGCTGAGGACGTTGAAGGCGATCTGACCGGGGAACACCGAGGGCGCGACCGCCTTGCCGCCGAGCACCGCGTGCGACTGCGCGATCAGATCCTCGACCGCCGCCTGCCCCTTGCCGCTGGTCGCCTGGTACGTCGAGACGATGATCAGCTTGATGCGCGCTGCGTCGTGCAGCGGCTTGAGCGCCACCAGCATCTGGATGGTCGAGCAGTTCGGGTTGGCGATGATCCCCTTGGGGCGGTTCTTCGCGGCCTCGATGTTGACCTCGGGCACGACCAGCGGGACCTCGGGATCCATGCGCCAGGCGCTGGAGTTGTCGATCACCACCGCGCCCGATTTCGCGGCGATCGGCGCGAACTCGCGCGACACGCTCGCGCCCGCGCTGAAGAGCGCGATGTCGACGCCCTCGAAGGACCTCGGCCCGAGCTCCTCGATCGTGATCTCGCCGCCCTTCCACGGCAGCTTGGTGCCCGCGCTCCGCTTGCTCGCGAGCGCGACCAGGCGCGAGACGGGGAAGTTGCGCTGCTCGAGGGTCCTCAGCATCTCGCGCCCGACGGCGCCAGTTGCACCTGCGATGGCCACGACGAAGGTACGGGGGGTCGACATCCTCTCGAACTACCGCAGCTGAGCCCCGCTCGCGAGTTTTAGCGCCTCCAGCACCACCCAAGCCGTTCCGGCGGCGCGTGTTAGCCTTCGAGGCAGGAATGCGCGCGTCCCGGGTCCTCCCTCTGCTTGTGCTTCTGCCCGTGTACGCCGCGTGCGGGAAGGGCGGGCCGGTGCGGTCGCCCGCTCAGGGATCGTTCCGCGCCATCGGGGTCGGCTCGAGCGCCGATCCCACCATCCGCTCCGCGCGGCTGCTCCCGGAGACGGTGGACGAGACGCAGGGCTACGGCACCGAGGCCGGCGGCGGCCTGCGCGCGATCACCGCCGGTCTGCGCGTCGTCACCACGCGCGAGGGCGCGATCGTGGTCGCCGAGGATCGCCTCCCGCAGGCGCCGCAGCTCACGGTCGCGCTCCCCGAGCGCCTGGGCGGCGGCTTCCTCTACGTGCTCGGCACCACGGTGTGGCGCGCCGATCACTGGCTCGATCCCGCGCGCCCGATCTTCGCCTCGCTGCAGGGCATCCAGGCGATCGTGCCCGGGCTCGATCGCGTCTACATCCGCGCGCAGAACGCGTACCTCGCGATCGACGGCAAGACCGGCAAGGTCATCGACCTCGGCCCGTGGCCCGCGAGCCCGTTCGTCTCGGGCTATGCCGCGGCCGACGGCTGGCGCGCGGCGGCGGTCACCGATCTGCGCGGCGTCGTCGCCACCTTCGACGCAGGCGCGACCTGGCGCGCGCTCGACCTGCCGATGGAACCGCGTCAGGTGCTGGCCGCGGGTGACTCGCTCGCGGTGGGCGGCATCGAGAACGGGCGCACCGAGGCCTGGTTCGAGGTCCGCGGCGACGGCACCGTCGCGCGCCTGGCCGGACCGCCGCGCGAGGCGAAGGGAAAGATCCTGCCCACGGCGCCGGCACGTCCCTATTTTCCCGGCGGGTATCCGGGCGGCTATCCCGGATCGTATCCCGTGCCGGTGCCGCCGGCCCCGGCCCCGGCGCCGGCGCCGCGCGCCTCGGCCGACACGCGTGACGAGGCCGCGGCCGACCTTGGTACGCGCACCTTCGGCAAGCGCCCGCTCGCCGCCGCCATCGAGGACGGCTGGCCGCTCACCGACGGCACCGCGGTGGTCGCGCGTGACGGGGCGCTGGGCCGCGTGCGCCTCTCCGACGGCACGCTCACCGAGGTGGCGGAGGGCGCATTTCCGCTCAAGCCTTCGCGCTGCCATCCGGTCTCGCTCACGCGCCCCGCCGCGATCGGCGCGTTCGGCTTCGTGTGCGGTGAGCCGCGCGGCACCACCGTCGTGTACGCTTACGATCCGCTGCGCGGCCGCCTCAGCGAGCTGAAGCGCTTCGACCGGCCGCGCGTCGTCACGTCGTCGGGCAACGGGGCGATCGCGGTGCGCGGCCCGTGCGCCGAGGACGGTGACCCCAGCGCGACCCCGCGCGAGCCGACGCGCATCGAGACCAAGGACGGCGGCCTCGCCGAAGGCAAGAGCGACGGCGGCAAGGAGTCGAAGGACGACAAGGACGAGCAGGCGAGGGCCGAGAAGGAAGCCGCGATCGCCGCCGCGAAGCCGCCGGCCCCCGAGGTGCATCCCTACTGCGTGCTCGGCCACGACAACACCTGGCGCGAGATCCACATCCGCGGCGACGTGGGCGGCGAGCGCGTGATCGTCCTCGCGGACGGCAAGATCGTGGTCGTGTCTCCGCCCCAGGGTCAGACGGCGCCGGCGCGGCTCACGCTCCTCGACAAGGGCAAGGCCACGACGCTCCCCGTCGTGTTCCCCAAGGTCGCCGCCGACATCGCGCGCGTGCTGCGCCTCGGCGTGTGGCTCGACGGCTTCGAGGAGCGGAGGCCGGGCGTGATCGGTGGCTGGCTCGAGGCGGGCGGCGCGATGCTGGGGATCGAGATCGCGCTCGACGGCAAGGCCACGCCCGGCCAGTTCGTGCGCGACGCCGGGATGCCGTTCGTCTCGGGGCGCTACGGGTTCGGCTGGACGCCGTCGCGTCGCGGCTTCGAGACCACCGACGGCGGCATGACCTGGACGAGCCTCGAGCTCCCCGAGCCGCTGGTGCCGACGAGCAAGGTGGAGCGCCGCGCCTGCGGCCCCATCGGGTGCGTGGCCGCCGGCTGGCTGCGCGTGGGCTGGGGCGAGACGAAGAAGCCCGCGGCGCCCGCGGCTCCCGCGCCTTATCGCGCGGCGGTCTCCGCCTCGCCGCCGCAGCTCGCGCTCACGTGCGAGACCACGATCCCGACGATGCCGGTGCCCGCGGTGCCGCGGCCCAAGACACCGCCTCCGCAGCTCACGCCGCCCTCGCGCACGCTGACAGGGCGTGGCTCGTTGGGCGGCAATCCGCCCGTCATGAGCGGTATCGGCCTCGGCGCCGCGGCCGTAACCGAGCTGCCCCCCTTCTTCTCGCAGCCTGGCCCGGTGCTGCGCGACGCCGACCGCGGCATCCCCGCGGCCGAGGTGCTGGAGCTACCGGAGCGCTACCCGCGCCTCGGAGCGCTCGCGCGCATCTACACCTGGGGCCCGAAGGGCGGTGACTGGGACACGCAGGGCAAGTGGCAGGTGAAGTGGCTCTCGCCGTTCGCCGGCTGGACCGAGGCGCGGAGCTCGTTGGCGGTGCTCCCGCCGCAGGTGATCCTCGACTTCACGCGCACCGGCTCGCCCTTCGGGTACGGCTCGTCCTATGGCGGCGGCTCCGGCTTCTTCCAGGTGGCCACCGGGGACGACACGTCCCACGCGCTGCTCCTCGCGCGTCGGCCCACGCGCGCCGACGTCACGCCCATCGAGCTCGAGGCCGATCGCGCGCCGGTCGAGATCCACCGCGCCGACGGCGAGCCGTTCCTCGAGATTGACGCGGTGACGCGCGCGGCGGGCCGCTGGTTCCTCGCCACGCCGCCGCCGCCGGGCGGAGCCTCGCCGGTCACCACGCTGTGGCAGGTCGACGGCTCGGTGGCGCGCGAGCTGGTGCGCGTCTCGCGCGCCGCGCTGGAGACGGGACGCCCCACGGGCACGAAGCTCGCGCGCCGGTCCGACGGTCGTGCCATCGGCCTGGTCGTCGACGGTCAGCCGACCGCCGAGCGCACCACCGCGACGCGCTGGGTGCTGCCGATCGATCTCGAGACCGGCCAGCTCGGCGAGCCCGAGCCGCTCGGCTACTCCGATCTCGCGGGCCGGACGCTCGAGGTGTGCACCGACGATCTCGTGGGATGGGTCTTCGATACGGCCCTCGCCGGCACCACGGTGCGGGTGCACGTGCCCGCCGGCACCGGGTCGATGCACTCCGTCTACGCGCGGATCCGCCTCACCGCGGCGCGCGCGTGCGTCGAGCGCGTGGCCGGCATGTACGACGGTCAGACGCCCGAGCG
>JAYTBL010001150.1:0-5885 GCA_043736975.1 Polyangiaceae bacterium | reverse complement strand
CCGAGCGCGCCGAGCGCGCCGACTGCGCCCCATGCCGCCCCCGCCTCGACCGACGCGTTCGACCGCGAGCAGAGCCTGCTGGAGCGCGCACGCAGCGCGCTCGTCCGTCACGACGCCGCCGCGGCGGAGCAGGCGCTCGACGAGCACGACCGGCAATTTCCGCGGCCGCGCCACGCCGAGGAGCGCGACTACCTCCGCATCCAGACGCTGCGTGAGCGAGGCGATAGCGCCCGCGCCCGCGAGCGCGCGCAAGCGTTCCTCGCGAAGTATCCGACGAGCTTGCTCCGCGCGCGCGTCGAGGCGCTCGCCGAGTGAGTCAGCGCGTCGCGGCCGGCCAGTGGCCGAGCTCGAGGGTCAAGCCGCCGGGACCCACCGCGAACGCGCGGTCGCGCGAGCCGCTGATCGCCCGGATGAAGATCGACCCGTGGTGCATCCGCTCGAGGCGCTTGCCGTCCCAGCGCGAGATGTCGCCGTAGCTCGTGAAGTAGACCTCGTCGCTCGCGCGAGCCCACACGTTCGAGGCATCGAACGCGAGGGGCTTCCACGTCGCGCCGTCCCAGAACTGTGCGGGCTCGCCGCTCATCCAGACGTGCGTGGCATCGACCGCGGCGAGCCGGACGCGCGAGAACCCCTGGTTCCACTCCGTGAGCTTGCCGTCTGCGTAGCGGAAGACGTGGGTGTCGGTGTCGCCCGCCACGACGCCCAGCGCGACCAGCCACACGTCGCTGCCCGCGAGAACGACCTGCTCGATCTGACGTCGTCGTCCCTTGGGCTGGATCTCGCGGTAGCTGCGACCGTCGAAGTGGCCGAAGCTCTCGTCCGTGCCGCCGATCCAGACGTCGTTCGCGCTTGCCGCGGCGAGCGACCAGGGGTTCGCGATGGTCGCCGCGTTGCTCCACCCGGCGGACGTGTACCGGAGCAGCGTGTCGCCGCCGAGATCGATGGTGTACGCGCCGTCGCGCGCCGTCGCGGCGAGCCCGCGGCCCGACTGCGCTCCTTGCGGCCCGGCGACCGGCCCCCAGGTCGCGTCCGCCTCGAAGCGCACGAGCGTCTCGCTGGCGGAGCCGCACGCGTTCACCTCCTCCACGCGCGCCCAGGCCGTTCCGTCGGGCGCGACCGAAAGGTCGTCGAGCGACGTGTTCGATCCGCGAGCCGACGTCAACGCGAGCTGGTTTCCGCCCGAGCTCACGATGGTCGCGATGAGGCCGTCGAGGCCGCCGACGCGCGTGTTCGCGAGCCCGCTCGCGAACGAGAGCACCGGACCGCAGAGCGGCAGCACCGCGTCGGCGCCGGGATCGAAGACCAGCGCGCCGCCATACTGCGCCTCCGGAGCGATGAGCAGGTAGGGCCGCGCGCTCACGTTCGCCTGCCCGGTGCGCTTGCGGGCGACGCTGAAGTCGGTGAAGCACGGCGTGCTCGCGGTGAGGGGGACGAAGGTCCCGGTCAGCCGCGCGACGGTACACTGGTGGTCGCCCGACCCGCTGGTGATCGGCTCGCCGTAGAAGAACGCGGCGCGCTTGTCGAACGCGTCGATCTCCACGCCGAACACCTCGGCCTTCGCGGACCATGGCGGCGCCACGACGGGCGTCCATTCGACGCCGTCCCACGCCACCGCGAGGCCTGCCGTGCCCACGCAGTAGCCACGCTTCGCGTCGGCGAAGGCGCAGGCGCGGAACGCCCCGGCACGCGCCGTGTACGAGGTCTGGAAGGTGCCGGCCGCGCCCGCGAGCCTGAGGATCCTCGGCCCCGCCGTGATCCAGACCGCGCTCGGGTCGCCGCTGATCGAGGTCACGCGCTCCTTTGGCCCCGCCACGTCGTGCCAGACCGCGCCGTCGAAGCGGCGGAGCGTGGTGGTGGCCGTGTCCCCGAAGCCGACCTGCGCGCCCGCCCACAGCTGGCCGTCACCGGCGAGCCACAGCAGCGAGACGATGCTGGCCTCGTCGCCCGCGTGGGCGAGGCGCGCCTGCACGCCGTCGTAGCGGTAGATGCGGCCGCCGTTGCAGCCGAGCCAGACGTCGTCGCTTCGCGCCTCCGCCATCGCGTAGATGGAGCAGGGGACGAGCGGGGCATGCTGCTTCCAGCTCGCCGGGAGCGTCGCGGCGTCGGGCGGCGGCACGAGCGGCCCCCCCGCGGCGGGCTCCGGAGGGTCGGCGCGAAGCTCGCCGACGCGGAGCGACGAGTCGCACGACGCCGCGATCGGGAGCAGGAGTGCAACGGCAACGACGAGGAATCGCCGGTACCGATGCGCGAGCATCTCCGTAGATTAGCATCAGCCAAGAAATCGCCACGCTTGGCTTCCCGATTTTTGGGTACCCTGAGCCTCCCCTATACGGGGCTCGCGCATGCCATCGTCAACGTCGCCGCCGCCGCCGTCTCGCCATCCCCCGCAGTCCGGTTCCCCGGCCCCGGCCCCGGCACGCGGCGCCTCCGCGGGCCTCCCCTCGTTCGAGACCAAGCTCGAGAACGAAGAAGAGGCGCTCGACGCGCTGCTCGTCGCCCAGTCGAGGGGCACGCTCGATCCGAACGTCTGGCAAGACCTGCACGACGCGGCGATCCGCTTCGATCGCGTCTCCGAGCTCGCGTTCGCCTACGAGTCCGTTTCGCAGGGCCGCAAGCTGAAGACCCTGCTGCCGCTGGTGCAGGCGGAGCTGTATTACCGGGCCGCGCTCTTCTTTGGTGAGGTCCTGGGCGACGAGTTCGGCGCCACCACCTACCTCGAGAAGGCGCTGGGCGCCTACCCAGGCCACACTGGCGCGTTCGAGCGCATCGACGCGCAGCTCACGCGCGTCGACGACAACAAGAAGCTCGCCGACCTGTGCGTGCACGCCGCCACCCATCGGCCGCGCGAGGAGCAGAGCCTCCTCCTCAAGCGCGCCGCGGTCCTCTACGAGCGGGCGAATCTCGAGGACAAGGCGATCGAGACCTACCAGAACCTGGTCCGCATCGACCCCGCCGACGAGTCACTGCGCAACACGCTCGAGGCTCGCTACGTCAAGGCGAACCGCTACCGGGACGTGGCGCGCATGCTGGAGCAGGCGCTCGTCTCTGACCCGCCGCCGGAGCACGACGACGCGGGACGCATCCGCGCGAAGCTGATCGAGGTCTTCGCGAATCAGCTGAAGGAGCCGGAGCGCGCGATGCCGCACGTCGAGGCGCTCCTCGATGTCGACCCCACCCATCCCGACGCGCGCCGCGTCGCCACGCGCCTCCTCGAGAGCAAGGGCCTCGCGGCCCGCGCCGCCGGCGCGCTCGCCGCGGGCGCGCCCACCATCGAGGAGCGCGCGCGCTACCTCGGGATCGAGCTCGAGAACACGCGCGGACCGCGCCGCCGGGACGTGCTGCGCCGCATCGGCATCCTGAAGCAGGACGAGCTCGGCGATCAGCAGGGCGCGTTCGAAGCGTTCGAGCAGGCCATCGGCATCGACCCCACCGACGACGAGCTGCGCCGCCGCTACGTCGAGCTCGGCTCGCACCTCAAGGGACCGCTGGAGGTGGCTAGAACGTTCGCGCGCGTGTCCACGGTCGCCAAGGACGCGGCCATCCGCTCCCGCATCACCGCCGAGATGGGCGAGCTGCTCCTCCGCGGCGGTGACGCGAAGCGCGCGCGCACCACCCTCGCCGGCGTCCTGTCGGCGACCAGCGCCGACCCGGGCGCGGTCCTCACCGCCGCGCGCGCTCTCGCCGGCGTCTACGAGGCGGAGAACGATCGGAAGAACCTCGTCGAGGTGCTCTCGCGCGTGGGGGAGATGAGCCCGGACGACGGGGAGAAGCAGCGCGCGAACGAGCGCGTCGCGCAGCTGTGCGCCGAGCTCGGCGACACCGATCGCGCGATCGCCGCCTGGCGGCGCCTGGTCGACACGCCCCTGGACACGCGCGGCCCGCCCACCCGCGCCAGGGACAGCGGCGCGCGCGACCGCGCGCTCGAGGCGCTGCAGCCGCTCTACGAACAGCGCGGGGACTGGATCGATCTCTCGTTCGTGCTCGAGCAGCGGGCCAAGGATCTCCCCGATCGCGTGCAGGCGCGCGCCCTCTCCTTCCGTGCCGCGGAGGTCCTCACGCAGAAGGCGAAGGACTCGGGCAGCGCCGCCGAGGCCTGGGCCGCGATGATCGAGGCCTACGGCCCTGCACGCGACGTCTACGCGCAGTGGATGCCGATCCTCGAGGCCGCGCGGCAGTGGCCCGAGCTGGCCGGTGCGCTCGAGCGCGACGCCGCGCTCGCGCTCCCCGAGGAGCGCGCCGCCATCCTCTCCCGTCTCGGGCTCGTCTACCTGAATCGCACGCGCGACCAGGACGCGGCGATCGAGGCCTTCAAGAGCGCGCTCGCCATCGATCCCCAGGACAAGACGAGCCGCGCCACGCTCGAGAAGCTCCTCGCCGCCGGCGACCACCGCCTCACCGCCGCCGCCGTCCTCGAGCCGATCTACCGCAAGGAGGACGACGTGAGCGGACTGCTCCGCGTCCTCGATCTCAAGGCGCTTCTCTCCCCGATCGTGCAGGATCGCCTGGAGGCGCTCGAGGAGGCGGCCGACGTCGCGATCTCGATCTCGCGCGACAAGGCGCTCGACCTCGTCTCGCGCGGCCTCGCCGAGGCCGTCGAGAGCAGCGAGCCGATCGGCATCTGGCTCGGGCGCTTCGATCTGTTCGCCGGCGACACCGATCCCAAGCGGCGCGCCGCGTTGCTCGGCAAGGGACTGGGCGAGCACGCCGTCACCACCCCCGAGCTCCTGCTGCTCGCGAAGCGCGTCGGTGAAGAGCATGCTGCCGCGGGCGACGTCAACGGCGCGCTGACCGCGCTCCGCCGCGCGCTCGCGTACGAGCCGTCTTCCACCGAGCTGCTCGCGCGCGTCGACGAGCTGCTGCGCGAGCAGGGCAATCCCGGCGAGCGCGTCGCGCTCTATCGCAGCGCGCTCGAGCGCAGCCCCGATCCCGCGCGCCGCAAGCAGCTCCTCCACAGCATCGGCACCATCGAGCGCGCCGAGCTCGAGAACCCCGACGCCGCGACCGGCGCCTACAAGCGTGCGCTCAAGGACGACCCGACCGACGAGGTCGCGCACGACGCGCTCGTCGAGCTCTACACCGAGACCGAGGCCTGGGACGATCTCTGCGATCTCCTGGAGGCGCACCTCCCCTACGGGCCCACGCCGGACGCGGTCCGCCGCACCCGCGCGCAGCTCGCCGAGGCCGCGAGCGCCCACGACCAGCAGCCGCGCGCCGCCACCCAGGCGCGCGCGCTCCTCGCCGAGGCCGACCTCGCGCCTGCCGAGCTCGACCTCGTGGAGCGCGTCGCGACCACCATCGCCGATGTCGACCTCCTGCGCACGGTGCTCGAGCGCCGCGTCCGCGACGCTGCCGACCCGCGGCAGCAGGTGGAGTGCCTCGAGCGCCTCGCCGCGCTCGACCGCGAGGCAGGCTCCATGACGGGCGCCACCGAGCGCCTCCGCCAGGCCGCAGACGTGGCGCGCGGCATGAGCGACGACGCGAAGGCCATCGCGCTCCTCTCCGCGCTCCGCGAGATCGACCCGCGCGACGCGCAGGCCACCGCGCAGCTCATCGATCTCTACGAGCGCAACGAGGACTTCGCGCGCGTGCCCGCGCTGCTCGGCGTCCTGCTCGATCTGACGAGCGAGCCTTCGGAGCGCATCCCCCTGTTCCGCAGCCTCTCGCGCACGCTCGCGGAACGCCTGGGCGACGTGCCCGGAGCCTTCGCTGCCGCCCGCAATGCCTTCACGCTCGCCTGGACGGGCGACAGCGATCGCGAGGTCCTCGCCGAGCTGGAGACGCTCGCGGTGCGCGCGAACGCCGCCCTCGAGTTCGCGGACGCCATCGGCGACGTCATGGTGGCGATCAACGCCGAGCCGGATCGCAGCCTGGTCGCCGACAGCGCC
>JAYTBL010001149.1:0-13353 GCA_043736975.1 Polyangiaceae bacterium | reverse complement strand
GCAACGGCGCCGAGCCCTTCGAGAGCTTGCTCGTCGAGCTCGCCGGGCCGCTCAGCATCACGAACGCGAACCCCGACAGCGGCCCTTTCTTCGAGTTCGTCGTGAGCGGAAACCTGCGCGTCGACGACGCTATCTTCGCGCGCTACGGCACGCCCGCGACCTGCACCCCGTCGCCCTGTCCCTACCCGCCGCCCGGCTTCCAGGCGGGGCAAACCTTTCCGCGGATGATCGGGATCATGGGGTTCTCGTTCAGCAACCGGAAGCTCTATCCGCGCTTCGCGCTGGACTTGCAGTAGCCGCAGCCGCTCCACCAGCGACGCCGATCGAACCCGGCGCATTCGGCTCGCAAAGCGGCGTCACGGCAGAGCTGGCCGCTGGATGCCGCTGGCGCGGCGAGGTTCAGTCGCCGTCGGCGGCGTCGGCGGCGTCGGCAGAGGCGTCGCCGGAGTCGGACGCGTCGGCGCCCGTCTCCGCCGTCGAGGTGTCCGGCTGCGAGGTGTCGATCGATGCGTCGACCGAGCTGTCCGTGGTCCCGGCCTCCGTGCCTTCGGCCGGGATCTTCGTGCGATCGAAGTCGACGATGAGCTCGCAGCCGAGCGCGAAGACGCCCAAGGCGATGATGAGGACGAGACGATTGCGAACCTTGCGAATCTTCATGTCGTCCTCTCAGAACCGAAGGAGCGCGCCGGCGCCGCCGCCGCTGGGCGTGACGTAGGGCGTGGGGGTGATGGTGAGCTTCGGCGCCTTCTTGGCGGCCACGAGCGGCTTCGCGTTCTTCGCGGCAGCAGCCGGCGGCGCGTCGTTGCCGGAGAGGAAGAGGACGGCGCTGGTGACGCCGAAGGTGATGGCGATGCCGAACATCATGTCGGCGACGAGGGCGTTGTTCTCGCCGTCGTCGGCGCGCTTGGTGGTCGGGTTGTCCTTGAAGTCGCTCGACTGGCTGAGCGCCTTGATGCCGAAGCCTGTGCCGACGCCAGCGGCGACGATCGCGACCGCGCCGGTGACGTAGGCCGGGACCTTGCTGCGCGGCTCGGGCGGGGGCGGCGGCGGCGGCGCGACGGCCGGAACCGGGACCTCGGCGACGGGCGGGGGCGGCGGCGGGGGCGGCTCGTTCTTCACGAGCTCGAGGCGCACGTCCTGCTTGGAGCCGTACGCGACGTCGATCTCCTTGTCGGCCGGCGCGTAGCCCTCGGCGACGATCTTGAGCGTGTGGTGGCCGGGCGCGAGATCGAGATCCGTGGGCGTGAGGCTCGGGTTCGGCGTGGGCGTTTCGCCCGGCCTCGCCGCCGCGTCGACCGTGATCTGCGCGCCGGGAGGCGTGGTCTCGACGTGCACCTTGCCGGGCATCGCCTTGATCGCCTCGACGCGCTTCTTCGTCTCCTCGCCCTGCGCCTTCATCGACGCGGGGACCCTCGCGAGGAAGCGCTCGTACGCGACGACCGCCTCGGGGAAGTGACCGAGGTTGTCGTGGCTCTGGCCGATGAAGCGGTCCGCCTCGGGCGACGCCTTTGCGGTGTTCGAGGCCTCGAAGTCAGCGAGAGCGCCGGCGAAGTCGTTCGCCTTGAGCTTCTTCTCGCCGGACGCGAGCAGCGCCTTGGGATCGGCGGGCTTCGCCGGCGCAGCGGGCTTGGCGCCCGGGACGGGCGGCGTGGGAGCGCCGGGCTTCGGCGGGGTTGGCGTGTTCGGCACCCCGGTGGGGGCCATCTGGGCGGAGGCGGAGACGCTGCTCGACGCGACCGCGAGGCCGACGGCGGCCGCGAGCAGGGTGGCGACGACTCTCGATTTCCCGAGGATCTTCATGGGGCCGGAACGTACATCAAACACGCGGCGAAGGGACCAGCTTTCCAGTGACATCGCGGTGGCTGGACGCCAATAGCGCCTATGTGCGCGGGTGAAGCTCGACGTGTGCTCGCTCGTCGTCTATGTCGCGGGGCGCGCGATGATCTCGGTGCTCCTGCCGTTCCGCGACGCCGTGGCGACGCTACACGATGCGCTGGCGAGCACGCTCGCGGATCTCGGGCCGGACGACGAGCTGGTGGTCATCGACGACGGCTCGAGCGACGGCTCCGCGGCAATCGCGGCTACCCTTGCGGCGCGCGACGCGCGCCTCGTGCCGATCCGCAGCGGCAGCGCAGCGCACGCCGCCGGGGTCGGCGGCTCGCTGGCCCAGGGCCTCGCGATCGCACGCGGCGCGCTGATCGCACGCATGGACGGTGACGACCTCACCCTGCCCGGGCGCTTCGCCGCGCAGCGCGCGCTGCTCGAGCGCGACGCCACGCTCGGCGCGGTCGGGGTCAGGGTCGAGGGCTTCCCCGCCCCGGGGCCCGGGATGCTCCGTTACCTCGCGTGGCAGGCTTCTCTGATCACGCCCGCCGATCACGCGCGCGCGGTCTTCTGCGAGGCGCCGCTCTGCCATCCCTCGACCATGTTGCGCCGCGCCGCGCTCGACGCGGTGGGGGGCTGGCGCGAGAACGAGTGGTCGCAGGACTACGACCTCTGGCTCCGCCTCGACGCCGCCGGCTACCGCTTCGCGAAGGTGCCCGAGGTGCTGTTTCGCTGGCGCATCCAGCGCAGCAGCAAGACCTGGACCGATCCGCGCAACTCCCTCCCGCGCCTCCTCTTGCTGCGCGCCATGCATCTGGCGCACCGGCTCCGCGTGCTGGGTCGTCCTTTCCACGTGTGGGGCGCGGGCAAGACCGGCCGTCGCCTCGCGCGCGCGCTCGAGGCGTACGACCTGCGCGCGCGCGGGTTCGTCGACATCGATCCCGCGAAGGTCGGGCGCACCGCACGCGGCGTCGCGATCATCGGCGCCGCCGCCGGGATCGCGCTCGCGGCGTCGGGCGAGCACCTGCTGCTGGTCGCGGTCGGCGAGCCAGGCGCCCGCGACCAGGTACGCGCGCGGCTCGATGCCGCCGGCCTCATCGAGGGCCGTGACTACGTCTGCGCAGCGTAGGTCGGCCGCGCTCCCGCATCAGGCGTGCGCGGCGTCCGGCGCGTCGTGGTCGGGCTCGACCAGCTCCACGAGGACGCCGCCGGTGGCCTTGGGGTGGAGGAACGCGACTTTGTGTCCGCGCGCCCCCTTGCGCGGCGTCTCGTCGATGAGCGCCACGCCGAGCGCCTTCAGCGTGGCCAGCGCCTGCTCGATCCCCTCGACCTCGACCGCGATGTGATGGAGCCCGGGGCCGCGCTTCTCCAGGAACTTCTCGAGGCCGTCGTTGCCGCGCGGCGAAATGAGCTCGATGCTGGTCTCGCCGATGGGCAGCAGCACCGCCTCGGTCTTCTGCGAGGCGACGAGCTCGCGCACCTGGGGCTCGAGGCCGAGGACTTGCTTGTACTTTGCAAGCGACTCGTCGACGTCCTTCACGCAGACCGCGATGTGATCGATCTTCTTGATGCGAATCATGAGGCTGCGAGCGTAGCCCCGATGCCGACGCCGGGCGATGCGAACTGCGGCTCGCCTTCGTGGTAGGGTGCTCGGCGTCATGAAGCGTACCTTCCTCTCCGTTTGCTATTCCGCCCTCGGGCTCGGGCTGCTCCTCACCTCGACGGGCTGCTCCTCGACGCTCGCGCAGCCCTTCGCGGGGATGAAGTCCCAGCCGGTGACGATCTACCGCCTCCAGAACTACGAGCCGCCGGGCGCCGCCGCTCCGGGCGCCGCCGCGCTCCCCGCCGGCCTCCCCCCGCAGATCCAGCAGTGGCTCTCGGCGGGCGCGCAGCTGCTGCCGCCCGGCCTGCTGCCGCCCGGCCTGCTCCCCGGCGGAACGCCGCTCCCCGGCGCCACCGACGCGCCGCGCTTCCACAACTTCCGGATCCTCGGCTCGATGGCCGTGACCGACAAGACGCAGCACGACGACGTCATCGAGCTGTTCGGCAAGGACTCGAGCTTCGAGGCGCCGCGCCAGAGCTGCATGTACGCCGAGTTCGGCTTCCAGATCGGCTATGGCAGCACCGCCGGCACCATGCCCGCCGGTGGTCAGCCCCCCGCCGACATCCTCGTGTCGCTCTCCTGCGACCAGGTCCAGATGTTCAACTACGCGTGGCCGCACGGCTCGAAGACCGGCCTCACCGACGACTCGACGAAGAAGATCGTCGCGATGGTCCAGAAGGCCTTCGGCGGCTGAGACTCGCGAGGCCGTCGCGATGAGCAGCGGTTTCGAGTCGTACCTGCCGAACCCGGCGCTCGCCTGGATCTACCAGCGCTTCTTCCAGCACATCGAGGTCGACGAGGCCTGGGCGGGCCGCGTGCGCGAGGCGGAGGCGCGCGGCACCGTCGTCTACGTCCTCCGTAACCTCTCGTTCGTCGACTTCCTGGCGCTCGACTACCTCACCAAGACGCTCGGGCTGCCGCAGGTCAGGTTCGCCAACGACCTCGGGCTGTGGGTGCTCGAGCCGATGGGGCGCGGCTGGCTCTCGGCGCTCCGCCCGCGTCGCGAGACCGATGACGTGAAGCGCCTCCGTCAGGCGATCGACGGCGGCCACTCCGCGGCGCTCTTCCTGAAGCGCCCGCCGACGCTGCTCGATCCGGCGCCCGTGGCGAGGCAGCGCGGCTTCTTGCCGCGCGTCGCGCGCACGCTCCCGACGCGCGGCAAGAACGAGGGGGATGCGTTCCTGCGCGCGGTGCTCGAGGCGCAGCGCGGGCGCACCTCGCCCATCCTCCTGGTGCCGCAGGTCTTCGTGTGGACACGCAGCCCGGACGCGCAGAAGCACAACGCGGTCGACGCGCTCTTCGGGCCGCGCGAGTGGCCGGGGAAGATCCGCACCGTCGTGCAGTTCCTCGCCAACTGGCGGCAGGTCGCGCTACGCGCCGGCGAGCCGGTCGACGTGCAGGCCTTCATCGAGCAGGAGACGCGCGCCGCGGACGGCGTCGCCCCGCCCGACGAGGTGCTGGTGCGCCGCCTCACCTACGCGCTCCTGCGCCGCCTCGAGCGCGAACGGCGCGGCGTCCTCGGACCCGCGAAGAAGCCGCACGACCGCCTGCGCGATCAGGTACTGCGCAGCCCGCGCCTCCAGAAGGTGATCCGCGACATGGCCGGCGAGGGCGCCGCGGAGCAGCGCGTGCTCGGCTACCGCGCGCTCTCGATGCTGCGCGATCTCGAGGCCGAGGTCGACCCCAACGCCATCCGCGCGCTCGACGCCGTCGTCGACCAGACCATCGCGCGCATGTACTCGGGCTTCGAGATCGACGAGCCGGGCATCGCCCGCCTCCGCGAGGCGGCGAAGGACGGCACGCTGGTGCTGCTGCCCAGCCACAAATCGCATGTAGATTACATCATCGTCACCCGCATCTGCCACCGCGCCGGCTTGCCGATCCCGCTGGTCGCCGCCGGCGACAACCTGGCGTTCTTCCCGCTGGGCCTCGTCCTGCGGCGCGCCGGGGCGTTCTTCATCCGCCGCAGCTTCAAGGGCGACCGGCTCTACGGGGCCGTGGTCGACGCGTACATGAGGCGCCTCATCAAGGACGGCTGGCCGCTCGAGTTCTTCCTCGAGGGCGGGCGCTCGCGCACCGGCAAGCTCTTGCCGCCGAAGCTCGGGCTCCTCTCGATCGTGGTCGATGCGCTTCTGGGCGAGCGCAGTAGCGGGGGGAGCACCGCGCGCAAGGTCTACTTCTGCCCGATCTCGATCGGCTACGAGCGCCTCGTCGAGGAGAAGGCGTACGTCCACGAGCTGTCGGGCGGCGAGAAGCAGAAGGAGGATGTGGGCGGCCTCCTCCGCGCCGCCGAGAGCGCGCTGGGGCGCTACGGGCGGCTCAACGTGCAGTTCGGTGAGCTGCTCACCATCGACGGCGTCCTCGGCGAGCTCGGCGAGAACCCCGGCGGGGCGGCGGCTACCCAGGGCGTCGGCTACGCGCCGCTCTCCCCTCCCCGCCGCCGCGCGCTGGTGACGCGCCTCGCGTACCGCGCCATGAACGAGATCAACCGCGTGACTGCGGTGACGCCGAGCGCGCTGGTCGCGACCGCGCTGCTCACGCACGGCAAGCGCGGGCTGCCCCACGGTGATCTCGTGCAGGCCTGCGAGCGGCTCGGGCGCATGCTGAGCGGCTTCGGCGCGCGTTTCACGCCTTCGCTCGAGGACGGCAACGCGCTGCGCCTCTCCGCCATCCGCGAGGCGTGCGAGCTCCTGCTCCGCGCCGGCCACATCCAGGTCCACCTCCCCGGCAGCCCGGTGAACGACAAGGGCGCGCGCCCCGGCGGTGACGCCATCTACGTCGTGCCCGACGCGGCGCGGCTGTCGCTCGACATCGCGAAGAACCTCGTCGTCCACTTCTTCGTCTCGCGCGCCATGATCGCGACCCCGCTCGCGGCGGCGGCGGCGCAAGGCGGCGAGCCGACCATCTCGATCGCGCTGCTCACCGAGCGCGTGCAGGCGCTCTCCCGCCTCTTCAAGTACGAGTTCCAGTTCCGCGCCGACGCCACCTTCGAGACGATCCTCAGCGAGACGCTGCGCGCGATGAGCGCCGACGGCGAGATCGTCCTCGGCGACGACCGCGTGGGCCTCGCCGCGGACGGCGAAGGGCGCGCGCGCGCGCTTCTGCACGCGCACATGGTCCGGAACTTCGTCGAGGGCTACCGCGTGGGGGCGCGCGGGCTCGTGGCGCTGCTCAAGGGCCCGCTCGCGCCCAAGGATCTCGTGAAGCGCGCCATCACCGCGGGGGAGCGCATGTTCCTCGCCGGTGAGCTGGAGTGCCGCGAGGCGGTGAGCCGCCCCGTCATCGAAAACGCGCTCCTCGCGTTCGTCGACCAGGGTTACCTCGGCCGCCACGAGGGCAAGTACGTGCTCCCCGAGAGCTACGCGACGCTCGGGGCGGTGGGCACCATCGAAGCCCGCATCACCGCATACCTCTGAAGGGCTAGCTCTTCACGCGCACGCGGACCGCGAGGAGCGGCTCGGGGTCGCGCGCCACGCGGCTCACGCTGGCGTCGATGATGAACGTCGGCGTCACGCGGTCCTTGCCCATACCCTGCGGCGGCAGCGCGCCCGTGAGCTGCGCGAACGAGCCGGACTCGGGCTTGCGGGCGTCGACGCGCGCGCCCGCGAAGGGGCAGCCGTCGGCGGAGACGAACGGAACCTGCCCCTCCTCGCCGAGCTGGTGGCCCTCGACGCCGCCCGACGCGCGCTTGGCGAGGACCACGATCGACGTACCCTCGCGGAACGCCCACACCACGATCCCGCCCGCGGTACGCGTGATCTCCGTCAGCGTCACCTGCGAGCGGCCCGTCGCCTCGATCGTCGCTCGGGCCGGGCTGAACTGCACGCTGGTGCGCTCGAGCGTGGCGACGCCGTCCTTCTCGATGAGCCGATCGAGGTCGAGAGCCTCGTCCTGACCGGTCGACCCCGAGCCGTACGTGGCGGACCAGCGGTAGCCGAACGTCTTCTGGCTGATGCAGTAGCCGCGGCCGCTTGCCGCCGTGAGATCGTGCCATTGCGAGCCGCGGTAGCGCTCCTTCGATTTCAGCGAGAGCCCGGTGACGCCGATCGCCGGCTCCTTCGCCTGGAGCGCCTTGGGGCCGGGGAGCGCGGCGATGGTGGAGAGCGGCGCGGTGGTGCCGGCGCTCGCGAACGAGGCGCCGAGCAGCGTGGCGACGCCGAGCGACGCGGCGATGAGGCTTCGGACGTGAATCACAGGGACTCCAGGTAGGCGGTCAGGTCGCCGAGCTCGTCGGGCGCGAGGTGCTTGGTGTGCCCCATCTTGCCTTCGCTCTTCGTGAGCAGCGTCTGCAGATCCTTGTAGCGACCGTCGTGAAAATAGGGCGCCGAGCCCGAGACGAAGCGCAGCGACGGCGTATCGAACTTCGCCCGCTGATCCCCGGCCACGCGGCTCTTCACGTCGTGGTTCACGCCGTCGGGCAGGTCGCCGTCGGTGCCGTGGCACGACGAGCACTCCGCGGCCGGCGAGCGGAAGATGGCCTGACCGCGCAGCACCGCCGCGGGGTCGTTCGCCCTGCGCGCAGGCGGCGGGCGCATCGCGCCGACGTAGGCCATGAGCGCGTCCTTGTCGTCGCCGGTGATTCCCTTGCCCCCGAGGCGCTTGAAGGTCTGCACGAGGTGCGTGGAGATGTCGGCGGCGTCGCCATTCCAGCCGTACGGCGCGGCCCCTTCGAGGCGCCCGGCGAGGAGCGGGGTCTGGCGCGGACCGTTGGGCGAGGACCACACCAGCGCGTCATCGCGGCCGTCGGGATGGCAGCTCGCGCAGGCGCGGCCGTCACCGGAGACGCGCGCGTCGCCCGTGGCGTGGAAGAGCGCGCGGCCCTTCTCGATCTTCGCCGAGGCGCGCGCGTCACGGGAGAGCGTGACGCTCGACAGCGCGAAGGGCTTCGTGGCGTCGCTCTCGCTGCCGTCGGTGATGGCGACCGAGGTGAGCGCGTGCGCGAACTGGGACCACACGACAGCGCGCGCGTGCGCCTCGTCGAGCGCGATGCCCACCGGGCCCGAAGGCACCGACCAGCGACCGAGCGCGACCTCGTGCGGGTTCACCGCCTGGGCGTCGAAGAGCGTGACGGCGTCGTCACCGAGGCACGTCACGTAGAGGCCGGCCTTGCCCACCGTCGCCGCGCGCGGGAGAGCGCAGCGGCTGGGCAGGTTCTCGAGGCCGGCGGAGATGCGCATCGAGTCGGGGATGATCCGCGCGGCGTCCTCGTCGATGACGGGCACATGGAAGACCTCGGACTCGCGGCCGGCGCTGCCCCCGCCGTAGCCGTCCGAGCTCTCGGTGGGATCGCCGGTGAACGCGAGGACGTGCGGCGCCAGGATGCGACCGCTCTCGGTGCGAGCGAGCGCGAAGCCCTGGCAGGCGACGCGCGCCTGATCGCCGACCGACATGCGACCAAACGTCTGCTCGAGGCCGTCGACCGCGAGCGTGGTCCTGGCCTTCTTCTCCAGGGGCTCCTTGCTCTTCCCCTTCGGCTTGGCGCTGAACGGCGTCGTACCGTCGAGCGCGATGACGTCGAGCGTGCTGCCCACGACATGCGAGACGAACGCGCGCTTGCCATCGGCGGAAACAACGACGCCGCGCGGCTCGCGCGCGACGGCGTGCTCGGCGCGGACCTCGAGCGAATGCCCGTCGAGCACGGTGACCGCCTTGCCCCAGCCGCTCGTGACCACGAGCGTGGCATCGTCGCCGGAGAGCGCGAGGCCCACCGGGTCGACCGCGATCTCCACGCGCTTCTCGATGATGAGCTTCGACGCCTCGGAGCCGCCGCCGCTCAGCTCCACGACCTGCGCCTTGTCGCGGAGCGTCGTCAGGAGATGGCCGTCGTGCCTCATCACGAGCTGGCTCGGCGCGCCGCCAAGGCGCACGTGCGAGAGCTCGCGACCGTCATCGACATCAATGACCCGGATCATCGCGTCGTCCTCGTCGGCGACGTAGGCGACGACGCGTCCGCCGAGCTCGGCGAGCAGCACCGCCGAGCCGTCCCGCGCCGCCGCGAACGGCTTCACGACCGGCGCGGGCCCGCGCTCGGCGCCCGCGAGGACCTTGGCGACGCGAGCCCCCGCCTCCGCGGTACGCAGATCGGGCGACGGATGGGCGCACGCGGCCGTGACCGCAGCGCAAGAGACGAGAGCGAGGAGCGAACGCGACCGGTGAAGCATCGTCCGAGAAACGCTTGGCAGAGCGCCAGCGATTCCGTGTGGTCAGAATCGGCCTTCGTGCAGCGAGCGCGGATGGAAATTCGGCGGCCGGGCGTTTTGGGGTACAACGAGGCCATGCGATGCGCTCTCGCAGTCCTCGCGCTCGGTGCGCTCCTCGTAGGCGGCTGCGCGCGCGCGCCCTCCTCGCTCGCGCCGAACTTCTCCGGTTCGATCGGTCTGCCGCACCGCGGCGTGCTCACCAACGGCGCCGAGCTCCCGGCGGAGGGGTCGGGCTACCGCACCCTCTCCCAGAACCAGCGGCACTTCGGGACGCCGCGCTTCGTCGCCGCGATCGCGCGCGCCGCCGCGAAGGTGAGCCGCGAGCGGCCGGGGAGCGTGCTCACCGTCGGCGATCTATCGGCGCGTAGCGGCGGCCACATCTCCTCGCACTCGTCGCACCGCTCGGGTCGCGACGCCGACCTGCTCCTCTACATGACCACGCTCGAGGGCGCGCCCGTCACCTCCACGTCGTTCGTCTCCGTCGGCACCGACGGCCTGGCGTGGGACGAGCCGCGCCAGCGCTTCCTCCGGCTCGACGTCGAGCGGCAATGGCTGCTCGTCAAGGCGCTGGTCGAGGACCCCGAGGCGCGGGTGCAGTGGCTGTTCGTGAGCCGTCCCGTGGAGGCCATCCTGCTAGAGTGGGCGCGCGCGCGTGGTGAGTCGGGCGAGACCATCGTGCGCGCCATGGACGCGATGCTCCAGCCGGGTCCGCCCGCGCAGTCGCACGACGATCACCTGCACGTGCGCATCGCCTGCACGACCGAAGAGGTGGCGGCGGGCTGCGAACCGACCGGGCCCGTCCGCCCGTGGATCGCTGCGGCCGACGCCGCGCAGGAGCTCCCCGCGGCCGCGGCCGCGACCGCGGCCGCGACCGACGTGCCCGAGCTGGTGATGTCCTTGATTGCCCCCATCGAGCCGCGAGGCCCGGAGCTCGCGGGCGCGCCCACGGATGCGAAGTCGAACCGCCGCGACTGATCTGCTCGTCCACGGCGACGCACGCGATCTCGGCGCTCACGTCGGCGCGGGCTCGGCAGACCTCGCGTACCTCGATCCGCCGTTCAAGGTCGAGAAGCGCTTCGGCGCGCGCATTTCCGCGGGCGCGCGCGCGCAGGGCCCCACCGCCTACGACGACACCTGGGACTCGCTCGAGAGCTACCTCGCGTGGCTCGGAGAGCGCGTGGCGGTGGCGCGCTCGCTCCTCAGCGAGCGCGGCACGATGTGGCTGCATCTCGACGCGCGCGCGGTGCACGAGGCGAAGGTGCTCTGCGATCGCGTGTTCGGCGCCGCGCGCTTCCGCGGTGAGGTGATCTGGGTGCCGGGCAACGGCAGCAAGAGCCGTAGTGGCCCCGGCGTCGGCCACCAGACCCTCCTCCTCTATGCGCGCGGCAAGGATCCGATCTGGAACGGCAAGGATCCCGCGCTCCGCGCCCCGTTCGCCGCCACCAGCCAGGCGATGCACTTCCAGCGCGCCGACGAGGACGGCCGCCGCTACCGCGATCGCATCGTCAACGGCAAGACGTACCGCTACTACGCCGACCAGGGTCGCGCGCTGGGCAGCGTGTGGACCGACTGCCCGGCGATGGTCGCCAACACTCCGCTCCGCGCCGAGACCACCGGCTACCCCACGCAGAAGCCGCTCAAGCTGCTCGACCGCATCGTGCGCGCGACCAGCGACGTCGGCTCGCTGGTGATCGATCCCTTCGCCGGGTCGGGCACCACGCTCGCCGCCGCCGCCGCCGCGGGCCGCCACTTCGCGGGCTGCGACCTGGGCGCGCTCGCCATCACCACCATCCGCAGGCGCCTCGACGCCGCGGGCGCCCCCTTCCGCTTCGTCGACGCTCAGCGATAGCGCGTCGCCGCGGCGATACGGCGCTGGCAACCTCCAGACCCATGGAGAAGCAGCTCGCGCCGCCGAAGTGAACGATGGCGTTCAGCGCTCGCGGTCGAGGTGCTTCATCTGAATGGCGTCGTAGCGGCTGCCGGCGAAGGCGCCCTCGGGGATCAGCGCTTCGAGCGCCTGCAGTGGTGAGGGGACGATCCTGCGCGGCCAGGGCGTCACGCAGCTGCGGGCGGGTCCGCGCGCCGACGATCGGTACGAAGCGCGGCTGCTTGGCGACCGCCCAGGCGATGGCCAGCTGAGCCGGTTTCATGCCGCGCTCCTCGGCGAAGCGCTGGAGCGAGAGCGTCGCGACCGCACCTGCGGACCGCGGCGCTGCCCTTCGGCCTCGGAGGCGCTCCCATGGAGCTGCTCTGGCGGGCCGCCGTCGACGACGACGCGGTGATCCGCTTCGTCTGCGAGCGCGTCGAGCGGATCGCGCTGGCGGAGGGCGTAGGCAGAAGTGACCATCGCACGTAGGATCCGACGATGGCCTCGCTCGCGCGCCTCCTCGGAGGCGCTCTCCCGCTCCTGCTCGCCGTCGCATGTAGCTCGCTGAAGCAGGCGCCCGATTCCACCGATGATGCCGGCGTCGCGCCCACCGAGGACGCTGACCTGCGGGATGCGCCGGCGCCGGAGGGCGGTGACGCCGCGGCGCCGGTCGACGCCGAGGCGGGCGCCGGGATGCCGGTGCGCGGCGTCTCGCCTGGCTTCAAGTTCGCGTGCCGCACCTCGTTCGACGGACAGCTGCGCTGCTTCGGGGTCGGGCTGCACGGCGTCCTGGGGGTCGGGACCGCGGACGACGCGAAGACGCTCGTAGCCCCGCAGGTCTCGGGGCCCGTGCTCGCGCACGCGGCCGCCGACTACCGCAGCTGCTCGGTGCTCACGAACGGCGCGGTGCAGTGCTGGGGCGAGAACCGGCAAGGGATCCTCGGCATCGGTCAGCTCGGCGGCGATCGCATGACGCCGCAGAACATCACGCTGCCGTTCGGCGCGCGCCACATCGCGCTCGGTCCCGACCAGACGTTCGCCGTCCTCCAGAACGGAGACCTCATGGGCTGGGGGCTGAACTTCGACTACCAGCTCGGCGACGGCACGCAGATGCCTCGCTACACGCCGGTCAAGATCCCCGGCTTGCCCAAGAAGGCGATCGCCGCCGCGTCAGGGTTCAATGCTTCGTGCGCGGTCCTCGAGGACGGGCAGCTGATGTGCTGGGGGCTCACCGGGTACCTGCCGTTCGACGCGGCGGTGGTGGGCGCTCACGTCACGCAGCCGCGCGCCGTCGCCGGGCTACCCGACAAGGCCGCCGCGGTCTCGATCGGGCTCACCTTCGGCTGCGCGCGCCTCGAGGGGGGAGACGTCTACTGCTGGGGATCGAACGACAGCGGCCAGCTCGGCGACGGGAGCACCACCGACCGCATCGCTCCGGTGCGCGTCAAGGGCCTCAACGACGCGGCGGTCGCGCTGTCGCTGGGCGGGCAGTCGGCGTGCGCGCTCCTCGCCTCCGGCGTGGTCCGCTGCTGGGGCGCGAACGCCTCCGGCCAGCTCGGCGACCCCACCAAGATGCCCCACTCCACGCCCATCACCGTCACCGCGGCGGCGAACGCCACCGCGATCGGGATGGGGAGCGGGTTCGGCTGCGCCGGCTTCGCCGACGGCACCCTGAAGTGCTGGGGCGCGCCCCCCCTCGGCGTCGTCACGCCGTGAGCCGAGCCGTCACTTCGGGGGGGTGAGGTGCGGCCGGCGCAGTCGCGAGCACCACGATGGCGGCGAGGACGCTCGCCGCGCCCCACAGCTCGCTCGCTGGCAGCCCGTGCGCCAGCCCCGCCCACGCGAGCGTCGCCGACGCG
>JAYTBL010001148.1:0-5887 GCA_043736975.1 Polyangiaceae bacterium | reverse complement strand
TACCTCGTCGCCGTGCAGGGGGCGAAGCCCCCGCTAGAAGAAACGGGCGCCGAGCGAGGCAGAGCCCATCAGGGCAGCGAAGCCGGTGAGCGCCGACTCCTGGCGGAGGAAGAGCATGTTGCCCGTGGCAGCGAGATCCAGGAAGAAGGACTGCCGCGGGTCCAGCGCGATGCGGCCGGCCACGAAGACCTCGGGGCCGAACACGAACGTGCTCTTGGTGTCGCTCTTTGCCGAGGGAGGCGCGCTCGACGTCGGCTCGATGCTCTGAGACACCACGCCCGCACGCCCGCCGCCGCCGAGCCGGAGCGTGAAGGCGCCGAGCGGCAGCCGGTACTCGATGTTGCTCCGGCCGTAGCCGGAGACGAGGCGCTCCTCCTTTTCGGAGAGCGTGCGCCCGGTGAATTCGGCGCCGCCGCCCACCGTGAGCGCGAGGTGCGTCCACGCGTACGACCACGCAGCATGCGGACCCTGTACGAAGGCGGTGCGCCCGTTCGCGCCTGCGTCGTAGCCGGCGGAGAGCTCGTGGCGGCTACGCGGTGCAGCGGGCGGCGCCTCGACGCGGTCCGGATCGCCCTCCTCGCCCTTGCGCGCGAGCACCTCGAGGCTCGCCGCGGCGAACTCGCGGTCGTCGAGCTTGCGCTCCTCGCCCTCGCCGATTGCGATGGTGGCCATGCCGCCCATCGACCCGATGCGCCGCTGCACGATGTAACGCCCGGGCGGAATGCGAAGCGCCATCCGACGATCGGGCGAGCTCCACAGCTCGGAGAGCACGCTCTTTGCGCCTGCCGAGTAGACGAGGAAGTGTGCGTCCCGCCCCTGCGGGAGCGAGAGCGTCGCCATGCGTGACGCGGTCTCGGTGAGCACGACGGGCGAGGCCTCGCGCAGGCTGACGACGGCCTCGGGCTTCTGCAGGACGCCGCTGCTCTTCGCGGAGCGGATCATGGTCTGCGAGTGGGCGAAGGCGAAGCTCTCCTCGAGCGTCACGCGCGAGTCGCCGTTCGAGTCGGCCGCGCCGCGCAGCCCGTTGATCCACGAGTGCGTGAAGATGGCGCCCTGGAGCTCGTCCGACTCCTGCGCCGCTTCGCCGTCGCTCGACGCATGCAGCCACACCTGGCCGGTGGCCTGCGGGACGTTCGTGGCGGTGATGGCGAACGGTTCGTCCGCGGTGAAGCCCTTGTCGCGCGTGGCACGGCACGCGTCGGTCACGGCGATGCGCAGGCCCGCGGGAACCTCCGCGAGCTTCGCCGAGAGATCCGTGAGGAGCACGCGGTCGTCACCGAGGTGGATGGCGTCGTGGTCGCCATGACCGCTGAAGTAGAAGATCAGCGTGACCTCGTCGGTCCGGTGCCTCGCGGCCTCGACGCGCGCCTTGTCGACGGCGGCGAACAGCTGCGCGCGCGACGGCTCGGAGAGCACGAACGCGTTCTCGGTCTTCACGCCGCCGAGGCTCACCACGACGTCACGAACGCGCGACGCGTCGGTCGCCGCGAACTTGAGCGGACGCTCCGCCGCGAGGCCGACCTTGCTGCCGGCGGACACGAGAATGCGCACGGGCTCCGCCAACGCGGAGCTCGCGATGCACGAGACGCCGAGCGCCACGAGCCCGGCCACCAGCTGACGCTTCTTCACGGCTTGCCCTCCCACTCGACGCGCAGCGCCGACACGCCGTCGAGCTGGTGGGTGGCACGCGCCCGCGCGACCGCCTCCGGGCTGCCGATCACGATCGTGCCGTAGGTCGGCGTACTGTCGATCTTGGCGGACTTCTCCGAAAAATGCGTGCCCGGGCCGCGCACGGCGAGCGGCATCAGCTCGAGGTAGGTTCCGTCATCCGAGAGCACGGCGGCGAGTATGGCCTGCTCCCGGTCGAGCGCAACCTCGACCCGCAGGCGGTCGCCCGGGCGAACGCCCACCGACGAGGCGAACCGCGCCTGCTCCCCGGATCGCTCGCGCACCACTGCGACCTGGCGGCCACCCTTGAACGTCGTGTCGGGGTCCGGCCGGGGAGCCATCTGGATGCGATCGGGGGGATCGGGGCGCGAGGGCGCGGGGGCGGTCGTGCCCTCCGGCGGGTCGTGCCCGGGAACGGGCCTCACCCCGCTCGAACGGAGCAGGAGCGCGATCGCCGCCGCGGCCGCGAGCGGTGTGACCACGGACGTCGTCACCAGCCAGAGGCGGCTCTTCCTGCGCGCCGCGACGGGCGGAGCTCCAGCGAGCGCGCGTGCAATCCGCGCCTCGGCCTCGGCCGCGGCAGGGCTCGTGATGATGAGACCTCCGACGCGCTCGACGTACGCCTGGCACTCCGCGCACACTGCGAGGTGGTCGGTGACGGCGGCGTGCGGGCCCTCACCGCACGCGAACGCTTCCAGATCGAGGCTGCTCGGGTGGGTCATGGTGATCGGGCCTCCTCGGTGGCGGTGGCGGCGGGGGTCTGCGTGAGGCGAAGGCGAGCTCGGAGCTCCTGCGCGCGCTTGTTGATGGTGACGCGCGAGACGCCGAGCTCCTCGGCGGCCTGACCCTGGGTGAGACCGTCGACGAAGAGCATGATCGCGAGCGACTGTTGCTCCTCGTCGAGCGCGGCGAGTGACTCCACGACGGCGCATCGGGCCTCGGGATCGATTCCCGGCGCGACCCCGATGGGGTCGAGATCGTCGATGTCCATCGCGGCGCGGAGATGCCTCCCGCGACGAAGCAGATCGAGGCACGTCCGATCGGCGGCGCGACAGAGCCACCGGTAGGGTGACTCTGCCGCTCGGAGACCTTCACCCCGACGAAGCAAGATCGAGATGAGCTCTTGCACGGCATCGTCCGCCTGCGCAGGATCGCGCAGGAGGAGCCGGCAGCGACGCGCGAGCAGCGCACCGTAGCGCTGGTACACGTCGCTCACCTCGGCTGCGGTGAGACCGCGATGCGACACCAACCGGCTCCGTCGGTCGTCACGATCTACTTGCCGGCGTCGGGCGCGGGGCCGCCGTCCTGATCGGGCGCCACGGGGCACGGCCAGCCGGCGGGGACGGGCGCGCCGGAGGCGAGGCCCTCGCCCCAGCCTCCGGCGCTCGGCGGGCACCCGATCGCGATATCACCCCAGACGTTGGCGCAGAGGCCGGTCGGCGCGGGCGGCGGCGGCGGGCAGTCGCTCGGCGCGTAGTACGAGAAGCTCCGGCCGTCCGGCGCGCAGCGCAGGTTCGGGTCGGTCGGGCTCGGGTAGCCGCCGCCGCCGCCGGTCCCGCTGCTGCCGCCGCTGCTGCTGCCGCTCGGCGTCCCCGCGTCGGTGGTTCCGCCGGTTCCGCCGGTTCCGCCGCTTCCGCCGCTTCCGCCGCTTCCCCCGCTGGGCTCCGTTCGGGGCGTCGGCGGGTTGGCGACCGGGTCGAAGCCGTCGGTGCTGTTTCCGCTGTTCGTGCCGGAGAGTGAGCACACCGGACCGGGCAGGCCCTGCGCCGCATCAAGCTTCAGCTGGACGACGTTGAGCGGCATCCAGCGCTTGCCCACGGTCCACGCGAGGTTGAAGCCCGCTGCTGGCAGGATTCCCGACGTGTCGCGCAGCTTCTCGTAGTCGAGCGCGCCGCCGTCCTTCAGGTAGGTGAGGACGAGCTCCCTGTTGCCGCCGAGGATCGTGTCGGTCGACGACGCGTAGGCGCCGGAGAGATCGAGCTTCCCGTTGCCGTTCGCGTCGACGTAGACGACGAAGCCGGCGACGGCTCCGGAGAGCGGGCTCGTGACGAAGCCGCCGCTGACGTTGTCGCGCGGGGTGAGGCGCGTGTCGAAGGAGGGGAGCTTCGCGGGCAGCTTGCCCGGGCCGCCGCTCGAGCTGCTACCAGGCAGGGGCGCGGGCTCGGGCGCCGGGTCGGTCGGCACCGAGGGGGGGACGCTGCCGGAAGAGGAGCTGCTGCTGAACTCGCTCCTGCCGTCGATCTCGGTGAAGTATGCCGCCGCGGGGACCGCGAGGTTCATCGTGAACTTGCCGTTGACCACCGCCACGTCGTCACCGACAGCGTAGCCGCCGCTCTCCGGGGTGCTGGTGGCGGTTCGCCACACCAGCGCCACGCGAGCGTTTGCGGGGACGGAGCTCCCGGTGAGGGCGCCTGAGATGGTTGCGACGGGCTCGCTCGCGCTGCCCTTCGTGGGATCCGAGATCCCGCCGCACGCCATCGCGAAGGCGGCGCACGAGGAGGAGGCGAGGACGAGCAAGTGAAGGCGGGAAAGATGCATATGAGGGCTCCTGCGAGGTCTGCGAGGTCAGCTTCTGCTGATGAAGACGCAGGGAGGTGTCCCGGCTGTAAAGCACGTGCCCGTTTTATTTCAACCCGAGGCTCCTTTTCTTGACGCACCGAGACATTGCAACCCTGCGGTTGCCAACGTCCGGCTCCGAAAGTACAGCTTCCGGCCGAAGACCCATGACCGCCATTGCCATCACCGGAACCGGCCTCTTCACTCCTCCTCATGCCATCTCGAACGACGAGCTGGTGGGAGCCTTCAACACCTACGTCGACGCGGAGAACTCCCGGAACGCCGACCTCATCGCGAAGGGCGAGCTGAAGGCGCTGGAGCGGTCGACCGCGGACTTCATCGCCAGCGCCTCGGGCATCCGTCGCCGCTACGCGATGGACCGCGCTGGCATCCTCGATCCCGCGATCATGGCGCCGCGGCTCCGCGAGCGCACGAACGAGGAGCACTCCATCCAGTGCGAGATGGCCCTGTCCGCGGCGCACGAGGCGCTCGCGCAGGCGAACGTGAAGCCCGAGGAGATCGGCGCCCTCATCGTCGCCTGCTCGAACCTGCAGCGCGCATATCCCGCGGTCTCGGTGGAGGTGCAAGAGGCGCTCGGCACGAGGGGCTTCGCGTTCGACATGAACGTCGCGTGTTCGTCGGCCACCTTCGGCATCAACGTCGCGCGCGACATGGTGACGGCAGGCAGCGTGAAGCGCGCGCTCGTGATCAGCCCCGAGATCTGCACCGGCCACCTGAACTTCCGCGATCGCGAGAGCCACTTCATCTTCGGCGACGCCTGCACCGCCGTCGTGATCGAGCCGCTGGAGGGTAGCCGCGCCGCAGAGCCCTACGAGATCCTCGGCACCAAGCTTGCCACGAAGTACTCGAACAACATCCGCAACAACTTCGGCTTCCTCAACCGCGCCGCGCCCGACACGCGCGAGGCCGCGGACAAGCTCTTCGTGCAGCAAGGCCGGAAGGTCTTCAAGGACGTCTCGCCGATGGTCGCCGAGCTCGTGTCGAGCCACCTCGACAGCCTCGGCATCTCCCCGAACGACGTGCGCCGCATGTGGCTGCACCAGGCGAACGGGACGATGAACCAGTGGATCTCGCGCAAGGTCCTGGGCCGCGATGCCTCCCCCGAGGAGGCGCCGTCGGTGCTCGAGGACTACGCGAACACGAGCTCGTGCGGCTCGATCATCACGTTCCACAAGAACCGCGCGGGCCTCGCCACCGGCGACGTGGGCGTGGTCTGCTCGTTTGGCGCCGGCTACTCGGTCGGGTCCGTCATCGTTCGCAAGGCGGCGCCTAGCGCCTAGCGCTGCTTCGCGGTCGGTAGGCTGTTGACGTCGAAGACGGGCACGCCCGGCGACGTCGCCACGGGCTTGACGGCGGGCGTGACCGGCGCGACGGAAATCGCGACCGGCTTCGGGGCCGCGACGGGCGCGGCGGGCATCGTCGCGGTGGCGATGGTGGTCGTCGAGATCGCGGTGGCTGCGGTGTCCTGCTCGCTGAAGAGCGCGACGGCCGCGAGCACCAGCACGGGAAGGAGGATCGCTCCGATCACCCACTTGAAGCTGCTGCGCCGTGCGCGCGCGCGCAGGAGGAGCGTCGGCTCCGGGCGATAGCCGTCGAGCGTCTGGTCGGCGAGCGAGCGCATGCGCGGGGCCGGCGCGAAGTA
>JAYTBL010001147.1:0-13367 GCA_043736975.1 Polyangiaceae bacterium | reverse complement strand
GTACTCGCGATCGGACTTCGCCTCAGGTTCGCGTTGAGCGTGGGTAGCCAGGTCGCGCGCACCTGCTCCACCAACGCCTCGGCGCGGCGCACCTCCTGGTCGGCGACCCGCCCCATGCCGTTGCGCGTGGTGGCGCGCTTGACCGCCTCGTCGAAGCCGACCCTCGGTGGCGCGATGGAGCCCGCTGCCTGCTGCGGACCGACGGGTCGAGGCGGAAGCTGCTCCTGCGCGCATGAAACAACGCGTACGATGCCCCGCGTCATTCTTTGGAGTCGAGGAGGATCGACCCTACGAATTGCGGCGTTCTGACGCAGGTGATGCCGGCCGCCTGGTCACGGCGCCGGCCTCGGCCGCGCGCGGGCTCTCCCGCGGAGCGGGGCCCGTGTACACCACGCGCTCTGGCGGCAGGCGGACCAGCGCCGCGGATCGCAGCGCAGCACCCTCGAAGGCGTTCGCCACGAGGCTTGGCTGGAGCAGGATCGACGTGAGCGCCCCGATCTGCGGGGGCGAGAGGCCAACATCGAGACACGCGGCGGCGATCGCGCCGAAGGCGTTCGGCTCGAGGCCGCGCTGACGCTGCGCCGCGGCCCAGAGTCGCTCGGCCACGCGCCAGAACGGAAGCTCGGCGCGCCCTCGTGCAGCGACGCAGCCGCGGAGGGCGACAACGCGCTCGTCGACGCGGCGCGCCTGGAGCCCGAAGCCGGCCGGGACCGCGTCACCCGCGAGCAGCGCGCCGAACGCGACGTCGGCCTCGGCCGGCTCCGGGGTGTCCCGCGCCTCGAGCAGCACCAGGGCGGCCGCCTCTGCCGCATACGCTCCGATGGCGTCGCCGTCCAGCACGGCGCACGCCGCCAGGTGGCCCGTCACCGCGCGCCCCGCCGACGCGACGAGGCGCGCGAGCTTCAGCGGCCAGATGCGCGGGTCCGCGACGTGACAACAGCTGGCGACGTCGTCGAGCACCGCGGCGTCTTCGTCGGAGAGCCGCCCCGCGCCCAGCGCGAAGACGGCCAGCTGGAGAAACGAGACGCGCCCCGCGAGGTCTCGGTAGAGACGAACCCCGAAGTGCTCGAAATCCCCGAAGTCCGCCCAGCCGACGCGCGTGGTGATTCGCTCCACCGTCACGGGCTCTGGTAGTCGATCGGCGGCGTGGTCGTCGGGTAGCTGGCGAAGTCGAGCGGACGACGGCCCGCGCTCTCGGCCAGCGCGCTCGGGAGGCGCGCCAGGACCAGCGCGTTCACGAGCTCTTGCTCCGTTCGAAGCCCGCACTCCCAGAGGACCGCCATGAGCGCGAGCTCGCGCGGCGGCGCCTGCGCCAGGAGGGGCACCTCCAGGACGTCGTGAAGGAGCGCGCGGAGGCGGTCGACCGAGGCCGCGTCATCGGAGCTCACCGGCGGCATCAGGCCGTCCGGAGCGCCTCGAAGGCGCGGCAGCGCGGCGCGCACCGCGTTGCCGAGCGTCTCGGCGAGCGCGAGGCTGGCGACGGACGCAACCCCACCGGGGCGCGCGCCGCATAGCCGCGCCAGGGCCGCCGCGTGGATCGGCGCCTCTCCGACCGAGACCGGAAGCGCGAACATCAATGCGATCTCGAACGCGCGGGAGCGCAGCGGATCGGGCAGCTCACCGCGGATCGCCAGAAAGAGGAGGTCGGAGAAGCGATAGTGGGCGGCGAGGTCCGACTCGACGTCGTAGCCATAGAGACGCGTCCCGTCGGTGGTGCTGATCGCCTGCGCCTCCAGGGCCTCGGGCCACGGCGCCGACTCCAGCGGCCCGACGCGCTCGCTCACGGCTCGACGAACCCGGCGATGGACTTGGCGCGATCGCCCAGGGGGGGAGCGATGTTTCCGTCGACGCGCACCTCGATGAGCGACGGACCGGACTGCGCGAGCGCCTCGCGAACGGCGACCTGCATCTGTCCCGGCCGGTCGACGACGAAGGCCGCGAGCCCCATCGCACGCGCGATCGCCGCGACCTCGAGCGGACGCTTGTAGCGCACGGATGCCAGCGGCACGCGCGAGCCGACCAGCTTCGACCCGTGCCAGGTGATGCCGTGCATGTTGTTGTTCTCGACGATCCAGATGACGGGGACCCCGTACTCCGCGGCCGTGACCAGCTCCATCCCGTTCATGGTGAAGCACGCGTCCCCGATAATGGCGAAGACGCGTCGGCCGCGCTCGGCGAGCGCTGCACCGATCGGCGCGGCAGTTCCGTGCCCCATCGACCCGAACCCCAGGTTCAGGACGAACTTCTGGCGCTCCTTGATGGTGAGGTAGTGGATGTTCGAGAGCATGTGCCCGCCGATATCCGAGAAGAGGATCGCATCGTCGGGCAACACCTCTTCGAGGTCCTTGCGCCACCGCTGCGGGGTGAGCGGCACCTGATCCGAGTCGCGCAGCTCGGGCTGCGAGAAGACCCGCGGTCCTTGAGGCTCTTCGTTCCACGTCGACGCTGGCCGGGCGCCCTCCCGCATCAGCCGATGCATGTGGTAGAGGAGCTCGACGAGAACGGTCTGCGCATCGCCGACCAGCGCGATGTCCACCGGGTAGTTGCGCCCGATGCGATCGGAGTCGATGTCGAGCTGCATGAAGATGCGATTCTTCCGCAGCTCGGGCGTCCAGTTCAGGGTGGCCGTCTCGTTCAACGACGTGCCGACGGTGAGCAGCACGTCCGGGCTCGGCCCCAGCAGGACCTCGCGCGCCGCGGCATGCCCGGCGAAGCCCATCACGCCCAGAGAGAGGGCATGGTCTTCCGGGAACAGTCCTTTTCCGCGCGGGGTGGTGGCGACGCGCGCCGGCAGGAGCTCCGCAACGGCGCGCAGATGTTGCTCCGCGCCAGCAATACCGACGCCCGCGCCCGCGAAGAGGACGGGGCGTTTGGCGTTCATGAGGTGCGTGGCGGCGAGCGCGACCGCCGTCCGGTCGAACGTCCGCGTATCGGGGCGGTAGGTCTTGGGATCGAACCAGGCCTCCGCGAGCGGCCTCTCCCACAGGTCAACGGGGACGTTGAGATGCACGGGGCCAGGTCGACCCGACAAAGCCTGACGGAGCGCTCGTCGGAGGTGCTGGGCCATGCTCTCGGGCGACGTCACCATCGCCGAGTACTTCGTGACGGGGCGGAACATCGCGACGATGTCCATGTCCTCGCGCGAGGTCTCCTGCGCGGCGCCCTTCCCGAACATGTGGCTCGCGACCTGGCCAGTGACCACCAGCATCGGTACGCCGTCGGCGAACGCGCATGCCACGCCGGTGATCATGTTGGTCGCCCCGGGCCCCGACGTCCCGCCGCATACCGACAGGCGGCGGCTGAGACGCGCGTAGCCGTCGGCCATGAACGCGGCGCCCTCCTCGTGCTTCGTGACGATGAGCTCGAGGTCGGGGTCGGCCTCGATGACCTCGAAGAACGGATGGAGAAGACCACCCGGGATCCCGAAGATCACGCTGACGCCCTCGGCCTTCAGATAGCGAAGGAAGACGTCGATGGCTCGCGGCGTGGCTCGCGGCGGCGGCGCCGCCTTCATGGGGGGTATCGAGATGCTCAAGCGCCTTCCACCTTCCGGATCGTCACCACGCGCGTGATCATGCTCTCGAGGTTGTCGTCGTGCGCGGTGCGCTTCGTCTCCTTGGGCGGCGTCGCCGGGAAGTGCGCCCAGAACGTGGTGCCGACCCCCGGTTTCGACATGACGTCGAGGCGCCCGCCGATCTGCGCGAGCAAGCGCACCGCGCTGGAGAGGCCGATTCCATAGCTGTTGGGGCGCTGCGCGGGCTCGTTGGCGGGGCGTGGCCGGAAGATTCGCGCGACCTGGTCGTCGGGGATCCCGAGCCCAGTATCCGAGAGCTTCAAGGTCAGGAAACCCGGGCCGGTGCCGGTATCGTTGGCGGCGGGGCCGGCGATCGCCAGCGCCGTGCCCGGAGTTCCGCCGATCTCGAGGAGGAT
Source organism: Polyangiaceae bacterium (assembly GCA_043736975.1). Lineage (GTDB taxonomy): Bacteria > Myxococcota_A > Polyangia > Polyangiales > Polyangiaceae > Labilithrix. Next base: position 9,437 of record JAYTBL010001147.1, on the reverse strand, counting down.
ACTCCCGCGATCGGTGTACTTCGCAGCATTCGTGAGGAGGTTGTCGACGACGCGGTCGAAGACCAGGGGATCGATGAAGATCTGGTCGGGCGCTTCCCGGGTGCAGAAGACGCTGGCCTTGATGTCGCGGCCGTGGACGAGCGCCCGGAGACGACGGCGAAAGACGTCGGCGAGGGGCGGAACGGCGACCGGCCTCGGAGACAACTTGACGAACCCCGTCTCGGCGGTCGCCACCTCCATCAGCTTGCTGAGCATCAGCTCGATCTGGGTGGCGGCCGTCTCCATGTCCCGAAGAGCGTCGCCATCGTCGCCGTCCTTGAATCGCTCCAGGAGAAACTGCGTGTTCCCCCGTACCACGAACAGCGGGTTGCGCAGATCGTGCGAGAAGCCGCGGATCGTCGACACGCGAGACTGCTGGAGGCCGTCGAGTCCGTCGACGATGCGCTCGAGCGTGGTGGTCCGCTCGGTCACCTGTTGCTCCATGAGCCTGCTCCACTCACGCTGGCGCGCGTGCATCTCGATGAGCTCCGAGCGTGCCTCCGCTTCGGTCGAGCCGAGCTCGCGGAGCGCGCGATTCATCTCCTCGCCGACGAGGAGGTTGGCGCGCTGGACACGGCGCAGCTCGTAGATGTACACCAACGCCACGCCGAGCAGCGGGAAGGGAATCGCCGCCAGCGCCGCGAGCGAGGTCATGGTCGAGACGCCAAGCGCGACGAGCACGCCGGCGACGCCGCCGCCGAGGAGGGGCGCGAGCCGCCTTCGATCGAGCCACCGCACGCTGTACTCGCAGAAGTCGTCGCCGTTCGCGATGCACGCCTTCTCCTCGAAGTCCGCCTTGGGCATCCCCCACATCGTCGGCCCGTAGGCCCACGCAGCTTGCCGCGAGAGACACATGTTCCGGGACTCGTGCTTCTTCGAGTGATAACGGACGTCGAAGCTGTTGCGCGTCGACCGGAGCACCTCGAAGCGGCTGACGCGGGTCATCAGCTTCGACATCTTCGCCGCGCCCTCGTAGAACTGGCGCTCCGAGACCGCCCACACCATGTAGCGCACCGGGCCGTAGCTCTCCGCGAACCGGTGCGCGCAGGCGTCGAGGAATGCGTGCTCGTCGGCGCATAGCTCGCGGGCGCCCGCCATGAACCGCTCGACCGAGTCGAGTGTGGACCAGCGCGTCGAGCCGTCCAGGTCCGCAGGGTCGATGCTGGCGTTGCCGGCAGCCCTCGCGAGGGCCTCCGGTCCGTGGAGATCTTCCAGCCAGCGCGCGAGCGACCACACGATCTTGAGGTTGATCTCGGCGACGTCGGTGGCGTTTTCTGGCATTCTCGCTGGGGCTCGCTCGGTCCGATCCAAGGGTAACGGGAACACGCGCCTAGTAAAGCGCCCGCTCGCTTGTGCCTGCGACCGAACGCGCCGTGTGCTACTCCACGTCGTGCGGCGAAAGAAATGGCGGAGCGCGACCACTACGAGACCCTCGGTGTAGCCAAGGGAGCGAGCCCGGAAGAGATCAAGGCAGCCTTCCGTAAGCTTGCCTCGACTCACCACCCCGATCGCAATCCGGACGACCCCAAGGCCGGCACTCGGTTCAAGGAGGTCAACGCTGCCTACCAGGTCCTCAGCGATCCGCAGCGCCGTGCGATGTACGATCGCTTCGGTCATCGCGCGGAGGAGCAGGGCTCGCCATTCGCCGCCAGTGGCCCCTTCGCCGGCGGGGTCGTGGACTTCAGCGACATCGCGGTCGACGGCATCCTCGGCGACCTGCTCGGCGTCTTCGGCGTGGGGCGCGGGGACAAGGGACACCTCAAGCGCGAGCTCGAGATCACGTTCGAGGAGGCCGTCTTCGGCACCACGAAATCGATGCGCTATTCACGCATCATCTCGTGCGGTGACTGCCGCGGCTCGGGCTCCGCGCCTGGCCACTCGCCCGACACCTGCAGCGCGTGCAACGGTCGCGGCCGCGTGCGCTTCCAGCAGGGGCTCCTGCCCATCGCGGTGGAGCGTGTCTGTCAGCGCTGCAAGGGCCGCGGCACGGTCGTCGTGCACGCGTGCGACGGCTGCAAGGGCAGCGGGCTCATCACCGACGAGAACGAGATCGAGGTCACCATCCCGCCTGGCGTCGAGCACGGCGCGAACCGGGTGGTGAACGGGGCGGGCAACCGGCCGCGCTCCGACAAGCCGGCGGGCGATCTCGAGCTCGAGATCCGCGTCGCGCCGCATCCGTTCTTCCGGCGCGCCGCCGACGACGTCGTCTGCACCGTGCCGCTCGCCTTCACGCAGGCCGCGCTGGGCGCCGAGGTCGAGGTCCCCACGCTCGACGGCAAGGGCAAGCTGCGCGTGCCCGCCGGCACGCAGGCCGGCACCACGCTCCGCATCAAGGGCAAGGGCATGCCGAAGCGCAACGGCATCGGCCGCGGCGATCAGCGCGTCGAGGTGTCGGTCGAGGTCCCGACGTCGCTCACCGAACGGCAGCGCGAGCTGCTCGAGCTCCTCGCCAAGGAGCTGGGCGACGAGGTCCAGCCCCTGCGTAAGGGCTTCATGGACAAGCTTCGCGACCTGTTCGAGTGAGCTAGAGCATCGAGAGGCCGGCGAGCTGCACGAGGCCCACCGCGGTGAGCCCCATGAACGTGGCGAGCACCTCGTCGACGGGGATCGCCGTCATCTCCGCGATCTCGCCGACCGAGGCGCGGCCGTCGACGTGGAGGAGCAGGAACGACGCGCGAAGCTCGAGATCCGCGGGCGGCGCGAGCGTGGTGCGCACCGGCACCGCGACGTCCAGCGGGAGCCGCGGCGACGCCGGATGGCGCAGCGAGGTCTCGAACGCGTGCGAGACGACGTCGTAGTCTGGCACCGAGGTGGGGCGCGCGGATGGGAACGACGCCCGCTCGTCGTCGGTGTTGGGAGGCGCCGGCGTGGTCTCGCGCTCGCGATCGACGCGGACCCCCGAGGCAGCCACGTCGCTGTCGCGGGCGGTCATCCTCAGGTCCTCGGCGAGCGTCTCGCGTGCTTTCGGTGAGCCCATCGACTGGCAGCTTCTTTTCACGACTTCCCCGCGGCGTCCACCGATCGGGGCGGTCTCATCCCTCGGAACGGCCGCTCTTCCGCGTCTCATCAGGCTCCCAGCCGATTCGGCTCGAACGTCACTCAAAAATGCGTTACGTGAAACGCCCCTGTTTCCATGGTGGGCACCGGGGGACGTTCTGGCCGCTAGAATGACCGTGCCGATGTCCGAGGCGACCCAGCAAGAAGGCCCGAAGCCGACGCCCACCGCGACGGCCGAGACGCCTGTCCCCGCCAAGAAGGCCGGCGCGCCCGCCCGCATGCGCTGCGAGGCGCGCGGCATCAAGAAGAGCTTCGGCGCCACGTCGATCCTCAAGGGCGTCGACCTCGAGATCCCCGAGGGCAGCTTCGCGGTCCTGGTCGGGCCGAGCGGCTGCGGGAAGTCGACGCTCCTTCGCCTCGTGGCCGGCCTGGAGGAGGCCGACGAGGGCGTCATCCGCATCGCCGGTCGCGACGTCACGAACCTGGCCCCGCGCGACCGCGACATCGCGATGGTCTTCCAGAGCTACGCGCTCTACCCGCACCTCAGCGTGCGCGACAACCTCGAGTTCGGGCTGCAGCTCCGCAAGACCGAGCGCGCCGAGATCACCAAGCGCGTGAACGAGGCGAGCAAGCTGCTCGGGCTCGACGCGCTGCTCGATCGCCTCCCCAAGCAGCTCTCCGGCGGGCAGCGGCAGCGCGTGGCCATGGGCCGCGCCATCGTCCGTCGTCCCACCATCTTCCTCTTCGACGAGCCGCTCTCCAACCTCGACGCCGCGCTCCGCGCCGAGGTGCGCGTCGAGATCCGCCGCCTCCACGATCGCCTCGAGGCCACCACGCTCTACGTCACGCATGACCAGGTCGAAGCGATGACGCTCGCCGACACGCTCTGGGTGCTCAACGGCGGGCTCGTCGAGCAAAAGGGGCCGCCGCTCGAGGTCTACGAGCGGCCGCGTACCAAGTTCGTGGCCACGTTCCTCGGCTCGCCGAAGATGACGATGCTCGACGGCGTGCTGGTGCGCGACGGCGGCCGCTTCTTCGCGGACGGCGGCGGGGTGCGCGCGCTCGTCGACGACGACCGCTTCGGCGGCGCCCTCGAGGAGGGCCGCGAGGTCACGATCGGGATCCGCCCGCACGATCTCGGGCTCGCGAAGAACGGCGCGCCCACGGTCGCCGAGCTGAAGGTGGAGCTGGTGGAAGCGCTCGGCTCCGAGGCCTTCGCGCACGGCTGGCTGCGCGCGAGCGGCCCCTCGGTAATCGCGCGCCTCGACGCCGACGACGCGCGCACCGTTCGCTCGGGGAGCGCAGTGCCGCTCGCCATCGCCCCGGCGCGCGTTCATCTCTTCGATCCGAAGAGCGGCGTCGCGCTCGGCGCCTGAACGTCCTCGATGCGCGCGCTCGCCGTCCTCGTCGCCCTGGTGCTGGCCCTCGTCACCCTCCCGGGGTGCGGAGAGCCGCCCCGCGGCGTCGTGGTGTGGCACGCCTACCGCGGCGGCGAGCAGAAGGTGCTCGAGCAGCTGGCGGCCCGCTTCGAGGCCGAGCAGCACGTGCCGCTCACCGTGCTCGCGATCCCCTACGAGGCCTACCTCTCCAAGCTCGAGGCTGCGATCCCGCGCGGCAACGGCCCCGACGTCTTTCTCGGCCCGCACAACCGCCTCGGCGAGTACCTGCTGCACGGCCTGGTAGCGCCGGCGGGCGATGCGTTTCCCGAGGGCGACATCGCGATCTACGAGCTCGCCACGGTGGCCGCGGTCACCACCGAGGGCCAGCGCTGGGCGGTGCCGCTCGCGAGCAAGTGCATCGCGCTCTACGTGAACACCGATCTCGTCGCGATCCCGCCGCGCACGCTCCAGGAGATCGTGGCGAAGAAGGCGTCGCTGCCGAAGGGCACCTGGCCGCTCGTGTACGAGGCGCAAAGCGTCTACTTCCACGCCGCCCTCCTCCATGCCTACGGCGGCGCGCTCTTCGCGAACGAGCAGTTCTCCATGGTCGGGCCGGACGCCGAGCGCTCGCTCGACAAGGCACGCGAGCTCACCCGGGAAGGCATCGTTCCCCAGGAGCCGAGCGGCGATCTCGTGAAGCAGCTGTTCGCGTCGGGCAGCGCCGCCACCGCGATCAGCGGGCCGTGGCTCGCCGGCGATCTCGCCAACAGTCGCGTGCACTACGAGGTCGTGCCGCTGCCCACCGTCGAGGGCGCGGGGCCGATGCGCCCGTACCTCACCGTCGAGGGCGCCTTCCTCACGCGCGAGGGCGCGAAGCTCGAGAGCGCGCGCGCCTTCGCGCGCATGCTCGGCACCGAAGGCTCGGCGCGCGAGCGCGCGGAGGTCGGCCAGCAGGTGGTCGCCACCCGCTCGTTCTGGTCCTCCGAGGCGTCACGCGCTCCGGCGCTGAAGATCCTCCGCGCGTTTCACGACGCGAGCAACGACGCGGTGCCGATGCCCGTGTCCTTCGCGATGAACCCGGTTTGGGAGCCCGCCGGGGACGCGCTGAAGAAGGTCCTTCGCGGCGAGGGGAGCTCGAAGGCCGCGCTCGACGAGGCGAGGAACCGCTACCTCGACACCATGCGGAAGCCGCCGGCGGAGTCGCCCTCGCCTGCGCCGCTCGTCATCGGCCTCGGCCTGGTGCTGCTCGCTGGCGCGTACTACGCGGTGCGCCGCGCGCGCGCGCCTGGGTTCCGGCGTGAGCTGCGGGCTTCGAAGCCCGCGTACAAGTACGTCGTCCACTCGGTGCTCACCATCCTGGTGCTGGTGGTCCTCCCGCTGCTCGCTGGCGCGGCGACCTCGTTCTTCGCGGGCACCCGCGATCACCCGCAGTACGTCGGGTTCACGAACTACATCGAGATCCTCACGGTGCGCCACAAGCCGGCCGCCGAGTACCTCTCGCACGGCTCGTTCTACCTCACGCTGCTCGTCACCGTGCTGTGGACGGTGGTGAACGTGGTCGCCCATGTGGGGATCGGTCTGGCGCTCGGCATCCTGCTCGCGCGGCCGTTCCTGCGGCTGCGCGCGTTCTATCGCGTGCTCCTCATCCTGCCGTGGGCCGTGCCCTCGTACGTGACCGCGCTCGCGTGGAAGGGAATGTTCCACCGCCAGTTCGGCGCGGTGAACGCGATCTTGATCGCGCTCGGCGCCGAGCCGGTCTCGTGGTTCGCGAAGTTCTCTACGGCGTTCACCGCGAACGTCGCCACCAACGTGTGGCTCGGATTTCCGTTCATGATGGTGGTGGTGATGGGCGCGCTCACCTCGATCCCGAAGGACGTGCTCGAGGCCGCCGAGGTCGATGGCGCGACGCGCTGGCAGGCCTTCCGCCTCGTCACGCTCCCGCTGCTTCGCCCCACGCTGCTGCCGGCGGTGGTGCTGGGCTCGGTGTGGACCTTCAACATGTTCAACGTGGTGTTCCTCGTCTCGGGCGGCGAGCCCGGCGGTACGACCGACATTCTGGTGAGCGAGGCCTACCGCTGGGCCTTCGCGCGTAACGCGCAGTTCGGGTACGCCGCGGCGTACGCGGTCATCATCTTCGGCCTGCTGGCGCTGATGACGCGCCTGCTCGGCACCATCGGCAAGAGCGACGAGGCCAAGCGATGAGCGCCGATCTCGCGCAGAGCGATCGCGCGTCGCCGCTCGAGCGGATGGCGGTCAACGCGATCCTGGTCATCGCGGTGATCTACGCGCTCTACCCGGTGCTGTGGGTCATCTCGCTGGCCTTCTCCAAGGGGAGCACCCCCGAGCTGCGCGCGCTGCCCATCCCGCGCTACCGCGACCTCTCGCTCGACAACTTCCGCCTCGTGACCGGCTGGGGCGACCCGTCGCGCAGCTGGCTGTTTCTGCGGCAGCTCGGCAACTCGCTCATCGTCTCGCTGGCCACGGCGGCGGGCGCGATCCTGATCGCCACCCCCACCGCCTATGCCCTCGCGCGCCACGAGTTCGTCGGCAAGAGCGCCGGCCTGCGCACGCTCCTCCTCACGCAGATGTTCCCCGGCGTCGCGAGCGCGGTGCCGCTCTACCTGATCCTCGACGCCCTGCACCTCCTCGACACGCGGTCGGGGCTCGTCCTGGTCTACGCGGCGACCGCGGTGCCCTTCGCGATCTTCCAGCTGCGCGGCGCGTTCCTCGCGATCCCGGTCGATCTCGAGGAGGCAGCGATGGTCGACGGCGCCACGCGCACCCAGGCCTTCCTCAAGGTGGCGCTGCCCGCCGCGCGCCCGGCCATCGCGGTGACCGCGCTCTTCGCGTTCATGAGCGCGTGGAACGAGTTCATCCTCGCGGCCACGCTGCTGGGACGCGAGAGCGCCTTCACGCTGCCCGTCGTCCTCCAGAGCTACGTCGGCGAGTACAACACCTCGTGGGGCGCCTTCGCGGCGGGCGCGATCCTGGTGAGCGTCCCGGTGATGGCGCTCTTCTACGTGGCCCAGCGGCAGCTGGTGAGCGGCCTCACCGCAGGCGGCGTTAAGGGCTGATCCCGCGGCCGAGGGCATCCTCCGTGACCCGATGATCGGGACGTGCTACCTCCCCTGGCTTCCCGATGACGCCCGTCTTCACGCGCCTCCCGCTCGCAGAGCAGCAGTCCCTCATGACACGCATCGTCGCGAGGAGCAGGGCGGTGGAAGGGCAGCCGGCGCCCGTGGTCGTCTTCGATCTCGACGGCACGCTCATGGACAACCGGCCGCGCACGCTCGCGATCCTCAAGGAGCTCGCGCAGGAGCTTCGCGGCGAGGCCCACGGGTCCGCCGATCGCCTCGCCGCGGCGGAGGCCGAGGAGCTCGCGTACCTCCTCGGCGACTCCATGAAGAAGCTCGGGATCGAGCACCCCGAGCTGGTCGAGCGCGCCGAGGCGTTCTGGAAGTCGCGGTTCTTCTCCGACCACTACCTCAAGCACGACATCGCGATCGCTGGCGCCGTCGAGCTCGCCAAGGCCTGCTACGAGGCCGGCGCCGTGCTCGTGTATTTCACGGGCCGTGACCTACCGCTCATGGGCATCGGCTCCTTCCAGAGCCTGCGTGACCTCGGCTTCCCCATCGGCGTCGTCGGCACCGAGCTGGTCTGCAAGCCGGACGCGAAGATCCCCGACGAGCTCTTCAAGCGCACCGAGGGACCGAAGCTGAAGCGCGTTGGTCACGTCGTCGCGGCGTTCGACAACGAGCCCGGCAACTGCAACGCGTTCGTCGAGATGAACCCCGATGCCGAGGTCGTCTTCATCGATACCCAGCACCTGCCGGGCGCTCCGACGCTCGATGCCCGGGTACACGTGGTCGCCGACTTCCGAATGCGCTGACCGATGACTGCGCGTCGCTGTCGGCTCCTCGTCATCGCTGCGATGACAGCCTGCAAGGCGCAGAGCGGCAGCCCGGAGGGGACGCCGGACGCGACCGCGAGCCCGCAGGCCACCGCGGTCCCCGCGCCGCTCGCCACGCCTGCCGTCAATGCGAGCGCGGGTGTCGTGGTGACGCCCGAAGGCGGACCGCCGCCCAGCGCGCTGCGCGGTGACGTGGCGCTCGGTCCCGACACGCTCGCGCGCGAGACGGTGGGCTACACGCTCTCCGCGGTGTTCAAGCCGGGCGATCTGAACGGCCCGCCGCGCTCCCTCGAGGTGAACGGCGCGGGCCTCGAGGCGGCGCGGAAGAAGACGGAGCTGCGCGTCGCCATCGACCTCTCGCCGAGCCGCATGCGGATCGCGCTGCTCGGCAGTGGCTGGGTGCTACCGCCCGACACCGAGCTCCGCGCGCGCGCCGATCACTACGGGCACGTCGTGGTGTGGCCGGGCGCGCTCACCTACCGCCCGCTCGCGCCCGGGGCGCTCCGCGCCCTCCTCGGCGAGCGCCGCTTCGACGTCGCGCCCATGACGCTCGCGGAGATCACGACCAAGGACGAGCAGGGCAAGCGCATCGGCATCCGCACGCGCAAGGTCGAGGTGGCGACGCGCGCCGCGAAGGCCACGTTCGAGATCGGCCGCCTCCCCGAGCTCGGCGAGGGCGGCATCCTTCTTTGTCGCGCGCTGCTCGATCTCATGAACGCGCCGCCCTCCAGCGCGGTGTGTGCCGAGGGTGAGCTGCCGGTGCGCGCGGAGCTCCGCTGGACGGCCCGCGGCTCGATCGGCTTCGAGCTCACCGGGGTCCTCAAGAAGGCGGACATGGCGACCGCTTCGCTCCTGGTGCCGCCGACGAACGCGGCCTTCGCGGAGTCGCCGCTCACCGCCGCTGGCGTGCAAGCCACGCTGACCGCCGCCGAGCTCGCGGCCTTCCGTTCCGGCCCCATCGACGTCTCGCCGGTCCCGCACGGCACGGACAGCGGCCTGGTGGTGGCGAACCCGAGCGACCAGCTGCGCGTCCTCCAGCTCGACGGCATCACCGTCGCGTGGGCCGCGCCCGGCGCGCGCGACATCCTGCAGGGCCTCCATCGCGGCCGCTA
>JAYTBL010001146.1:0-5899 GCA_043736975.1 Polyangiaceae bacterium | reverse complement strand
CCTCCACGCGAGAAGAGGCGCTCCCATCGCGGATCAGCTCAATCAACTCCGCTTCGCTCATGGTCCCCGCGAGATCGCTGCCTTCCAGGATCCCGGCGGCGAGTTCCCGCTTGCGGTGATGGAGCCCGAGGATTCGGTCCTCGATCGTGTCGCGTGCGACGAGCCGATAGATCGTTACCGGCCGGGACTGCCCGATGCGGTGCGCCCGGTCCGAGGCCTGGTCCTCGACCGCCGGGTTCCACCACGGATCCATGTGCACGACGTAGTCGGCTGCCGTGAGGTTCAAGCCGAACCCTCCCGCCTTCACGCTGATCAGGAAGACATCGCCCTCACCGGCCTGGAAGCGATCGATGGCAACCTTTCGGGCGGCCATCGGCGTGCTGCCGTCGAGATATTGATAGCTCACGCCGCGCTCGTCCAGCAGCTCCTTGACGAGGGCGAGATGGCCCACGAACTGGCTGAAGACGAGCACCTTGTGCTGATTGGGCAAGAGATCGTCCAGGATATCCCCGAGCGCTGCGAGCTTGGCGCTCGGCGCCCTCGATTCCGGCAGCACGAGTCGCGCGTTCGATGCGGCCCGGCGCAGACGCATGATCGCGGCGAGGATCTGGATCCGCCCCGGTCCGCCCCGGGCGTCCACGGCACCTCCCTCGGTGCGCGTTAGCGCCGCGAGGGCCTCCCCTCGGATCACTTCGTAGAGGGCTGTCTCCTCGAGCTCGAGCGGCACGCGAAGCGTGACCTCTGTGCGCGCCGGAAGCTCTGACAGGACCTGCGTCTTGGTTCGGCGGAGGATGAACGGCGCGACGAGCCTCCGCAGCTGGCCTCTTGCGATCGGATCACGATCGCGCTCGATCGGCCGAGCGAATCGAGTCTGAAAGTCTTGTGGCGAGCCCAAGAGGTCTGGGTTGATGAACGCGAAGATGCTGTGGAGATCGTCGAGGCGGTTCTCGATGGGAGTTCCCGTCGTTGCCACGCGGAGTTGCGCTCGTAGCCGGCCCGCAGCGCGAGCGCGCTTCGTCTCCGCATTCTTGATCACCTGTGCCTCATCGAGCACTGCGGTCGCGAAGTCGATGTTCGCGAGGGAGTCGATGTCTTGTTGGAGGACGCCGTAGGTCGTCACGAGCAGATCGAAAGGGCCGAGATCGATGAGATCCTTTGCGCGCGCCTGCCCCGCGAAAATCCGCACGCGGAGCGTTGGTGCGAAGCGCTGGATCTCGTCGACCCAGGTCGGGACAACGGACGTCGGAGCCACGACGAGGCCCGGTCCTTCCGGTGCCCGATGCACCAGGAGCGCGATCGCTTGAAGTGTCTTGCCGAGCCCCATGTCGTCGGCGAGGCAGCCTCCGGCGCCCCAACGGCTCAGACGCACGAGCCAGTGGAAGCCCTCGAGCTGATAGGGACGGAGCTCGCCGCGGAGCGTCGACGGGACCGCCGGATCGGTGCCGCCCGAGCTGAGGCGCTCGACTTGACGTTGCCAGCTTGCGTCGGCCTCGACCCGGGAAGACGCGAGGAGATCGGCCACCAGCGGAGCTGCGAGCGGATGGATCCGGAGCCCGCGCCTCGATCGGTCGCCGAGGCTCAGGATCGCGTCGAGGCGCTTTCGCAGGTCGACCGTAAGAGCCACGTAGCGCTCCTCGCGAGCGAGCCGAAAAAAACGGCCGGGGGACGCGGACAGGTAGTCGATGAGCTCCGCCAGATCGAGCTCCTTTCTGCCGGGGATCGCGAGCCCCCCTCGCATGGCGAATTTCCCCGTGTCGCCGATGATCTCCACCCGGAGGCTCTCGGGCGGGGCAGCGTCCGAGATCTGAAGCGGGGCGCCGTCCGGCCACTCGATGGCAACATCGTTCCCGAGAGCGCGCAGCTCGAGGATCGCCTCGAGAGCGCCGTCGCGGTCGGGGAGGACGAACTCCCCGTCGGCGCCAAGGCAGGCTTTGAGGATTGGGCAGGCGGCGAGCGCACTCTCATGCCGCCGGGTCTCCTCCCCGAGATCGCGCGTCGCGCAAGCTTGGCGGCCGGAGACTTGCGCGAGGAGGGTCGCGCCGCCCTGTCCAGGACGGGCGAGCGGCCCCTTGGTTCCAAGCGGGCGGACGTGAGCCGAAACCACCAGCCCGTCGCCAAGCGTGCGGAGGACAAAGCAAGGGCGGGGTTGTCCGCGCACGGCTTTGACGCCCGCGGCGTCGCCTTCACCGTCGATGTCGGCGTGGACGGCGATGCGGCTCGAGAGCGCGCTGAGCACCGCGCGGAGTTGCGCCTCGCCCGAGCTCGGCACCTCGAGCGGCTTCCTGCCAAGGACGCGCGCGATCGTGTGGTGGATCGGCGCGAACTCGACGATCTCGACGGTGCGGGGACCCTTCACCACGGCCGCGACGGCCTCGTCCTCGCTGCCGGGTCTCGGCACGAGGGTCAGCGCCAGCCGCGCACCTTGCCTCGCGACCTCGAGCCGAGGCACCGCCTGACGGACCTCGCACGCCTCGAACACAGCGCTCGACACCTCGATGAGCAGGTTGGAGCTGCCGGCGAGCGCGCGCAGGGCGCGTGGACGGTCGAGCGAGTAACTCACCCGCGGATACCGACCGTAGTGTTCGTACGTCGTTTCGGACTCGATCGTGGCGCAGGCGGCCAGATCCGCGGAGGTCAGAAATCCGAGCTGCTTCGCCTCCTCGGACAGACGCTTGAGCGCGACCGGTTTGCCCTTGGACCAAGCGCCCTTCGACATCGTCTGCTCGCGTGGCTCGAGGTCGAGACCGTACTCCGTCTTGCGTACGATCCAGGCGAGGCGGCGATCGGACTCTGCGCTCGGCGAGCTGGCTGCGGGTTTCGTCGACTTCCGTGGGGAGGCAACCTCGAGGAGCGCGTCGAGGGCGTCCACCCAGCGTTCGCGAGGAGACACCAGGCTCGCGAGGCAAATGCCGGATAGGCCCGATGCTCCGGCCTTCGCGTTTCCGCAAGAGGCTTCGAGAATGTCCGTGGCTTGGGCGGCATACCAGGCAAGTCCCGTGGCAGCGGCCTTGGCGAGCCGCTTCTCGAGGGCAGCGTGCAGTTCACTGGGTAGCTTGATCTTGAGCCACAGGGCGGCCGCGGCCTGAATGAGGATCTCGACCGGATCGCGCGCCTCGAGGTTCATCGTGCTCGCGATGAAGAGGAGAAAGTCACGCTCCCTGCGACCCGACAGGACGGCCAAGAGCTCGGAGAGGATCTCGTAGCCTTCCTTCAAGGCCAGCGACTTCGTGCGCTTCGCGACGTCCGTAAGGACGATGGCGCGGGCCAAGCTCGGAGGGCTGCCTTCGGCGATGAGCGCGACGATGAAGAACAGGCCGCTCCTATCCGGGAAGAACCCGCCGCGCTTGCCGGCGCGCTTCAGATAGACCTTGAGGGCGCCCTCGTAAGCCCCGATCGCCTCGGCCGTTCGACCGCGGAGAAAGGCCAGCCAGGCGCGACTCACGTCCGATTCAATGGATGAGCGCTTCGCGAGCCGGTGTTCGGCTTCGTCGAGCCGGCCGCAGAGGACGAGCTTCTCGACGAGAACCCGGTGCTCACTGTCGGACAGCGCCGGCTCCGCCTCGAGCATCGCGAGTGCCTCCTCGGCCGGCTCGAGATGCGCCGTCGACATCTCGACGATCCCCGCGAGCGCATGGCTGCGGATATCGGCAGGCAGCTCGCCGATCCAGGCGCGATCGAAGGGGCGGCACACGTCGCGGAAGGCGTGGCGCGGGAGCTCGCGAAGGAGCAAGCGAGCGGCGATCCATCGCCCGGCATAGAGCTCGATCCGGAGTTCACGCAGACCTAGTTCCCAGGTCGAGAGCCGCCCGTCGTGGCCCGTCCGCGCAGGCCGGTGTTCGCGCACGACCTTTGCCATGAGATCGAAGCGTCCCTCTCGCGCGGCCGTGAGCGTGGCGAGGTGGGCGAGCCCCTCCCGTACGGCGAAGGAGCCCTGACAGGTGAGCAGGCCGCGCGCTCTCAGGCTCTCGAGAACCGGAAGGATCTCGTCGTTCTTCGGGGCGCGACCGCTGATCCGATAGCCAACCTTTCCAAGCGCGCGAGCGATGGTGGTCACAGAGGTCTCGTCGGAGAACACCGAGAGCAATTCGATAACCGTGCGCTCGCCTGAGGCCAGCGCCGACAGCGACGCTCCCAGATGCTTGGGCGTGCTGCGCATGGCGCGCAGGGTGGAAGATGAGGGCTGATCGACAGGATGCACGGCGGTATCCTATGCTCGGACTACTTGCTGATGACAAGTGGAGGTGGCGAGCTGGAGGTTGCCCGGGCCGCCTCCACGGATCTCACTCCGATCATCGCCGACGAGGGGCCGACTTCGTGCCGAGCTTCGCGCGGCGTGATCGAGAACGAGTTCCGCACGGACGGCCCCAGGCCGGCCGCGTTCTGCAGCGACCCCTTCGGCCACGGCTTCTGCGTGATCGGCGACGACGCCGTCGGCGAACGCGATCGTGCGGCGCCTCAGGCGCGTGAAGATCCGCAGCGCATCGGCGCCCAGCTCCACGAACGCCCGCGCGAGAGGGACGCTTCGATCTCATGGCAAAGGTCGTGCGCGGTGAGCCCCTCGTCGCGCGGCATCAGATGACTCTCGATGGGGGCCGGCACCCGAGCCGCCCGAACGGCGGCCGCCGCGCGGGTCTTACGGCGCACTCTGCCGGCCGAGGTGGTGCGTCCGCGCATGCGCGTCGCCGTCGGAGACGTACTCACGCCGACGCTCCGGGTGGCTTTGGATGTGGCCGCGACTTACGAGGACGAGGAGCTCGACGGCGAAGCCTTCGGTATCTGGTCAGACGGAGTGATTGCCCGCGCCGATCGCGGCGTGCCGACGGCGCATCGCGCCTACCGCAGAAGCTGGGCCGACGCGAACCGCGAGTACGACGACGCGACCAAGGCGTGGCGCATCGACCCCGTGCTCAAGCAAGCCGCCTGGGACCGACGCGCCTGCTACCACGGCTTCTCCGTCTTGGTGGCGTCTCCCTTGCTGAACACTCCGCCCTGGAGCTCTGCTTGGGGTCCACGACCACGACCACGTCCACGTCTTCACCGGTCCTAGCGGCCCAGATCCTGCTCGGAATCTGGCCGTACCGCTACCGCGCGGTACGAGAGCACCGAACAGGTTACTTCCGTCGGCTTTGCGCCGATTTACGTCGCATCGCTTCGTTGCTCCTCCTGGGATAGCAGCGGTATCCGTCGTCGTCGCGCCTCGCGCCTCGCGCTGCTCGCAACTCGGCGTAAATCCTCGGTCCGCAACCTGTTCGGTGCTCTAGGAGGCGCGCGATTCCGCTTCTTCGATCTGGGTCAGGGCGACTGCCAGGGCGTCCTTCGCGCGATCGAGCGACGAGCGATCCGCTTCGATCTTCGCCGACGCTCGCTCGAGGCGGTTGGTCTGCGTCACCAGGTGACCCTTCGTCTCGTCGAGCGAGTAGCGGGTGGCCGCGAGGTCGGCTTCGAGCGTGGCCACCTTCTGGCGGATCGTCTCGAGCTCCTTCTCGAACGCGTTCCGGGCGGTGATGGTGGCCGCGAGCTGCGTCGCCTGCTCGGCGGCGTTGGTCTCGATGGTCGCGAGGCGTGTCTTCGTGGCGTGCAGCTCCTCCTCGAGGGCAGCGAGCTGCGCGTCGGCAGCGCTCTTCTGCGCGACGGCGCTCTCCTCGGCGCGCGTGACGCGCTGCGCGGCGTCCCGCTCGACGGCGGCGACCCGATCGGCGCTCGCCTGCTCGGCTGCCGCGATCTTGTCTGCCGCCTCCGCCTCGGCGGCCGCAGCCTTCGCGGCCCCCTCCTGCTCGGCGGCAGCCACGCGCGACGCAGCGTCTCGCTCCGCGGCCTCGACCTTCGAGATCGCGTCGTCCTTGGCGGCGGCGATCCTCTCCGCCGCGTCGGTCTCGACCGCGAGGATCCTTCCCGCGGC
>JAYTBL010001145.1:0-2299 GCA_043736975.1 Polyangiaceae bacterium | reverse complement strand
TGCGAGACGTGGAGCGTGTTCTGGTCCCACTTGACGAGGACCTCGACCGCCGCCGCGTGACCCTCGACCTCGTCCGGGTGGACGTCGGGGCCGCTCTTGATCATCGAGTACGTGAACGGCTGCGAGGGATCGAAGTCCGAGCCGCCCGGCGAGTTGACCGCGTAGCCGCCGTAGCCACCGCTCTGCTCCGACGCCGAGGCGACGAAGGGGTTCGCGGGTGCGAACGGGTTGTTCGACGCGGCGGGAGCGCCGCCGCTGAACGGCGAGCCGCCGCCGGGCGCGAAGGGGTTCGCCCCGGTCACGGGCGCGGACGCCGGAGCGGCCTGGGCTGCGAACGGGTTGCCGGCCGGCGGTGCGGGCGGCGGGCTGCTCGGCTGCTGCGCGAAGGGGTTCGACGAAGAGGCCGGGGCGCCGTAGCCGCCGAGCGAGGTGGCGGCACCCTGACCGACCATCTGCTGCGTCTGGCTCTGCGGGTTGAACGCCTCGGTGGGCGTGCTCGTCTGCATCTGGGCAGGCGGAGCGGCGACCGGCGACTGCGCCGTCGGAGGAGCCGCGCCAGAGACCGCGCCAGAGACCGCGCCAGCGAGCTCGGCGCTCTCGAGCTGGATCATCGTCGACCCGATCTGGATTTGGTCGCCAGGGCGGATCTTGCACTTGTTGACGCGCTGCGAGTTCACCATCGTGCCTGGCTCGTTGCCGAGGTCGATCAGGGTGATGTCGTTGGGTCCGGCGACCTCGATGACCGCGTGCATGCGCGACGCGAGATCATCGTCGACGCGCAGATGGCTCCGCGGGTCCTTGCCGACCTTCACGATGTCCTGCGCGATCGTGTCACGCCGCACGAGTTGGTCGCCCTGGTACAGAGCGAACGTGAGAGCGACCTTGGCTTTGCCTTCCATCGTCGGGACCTTTCGAAACGGTGCTGCGCGTCTACAGAAACAACGAGACAGAGGCGTCTCGGGTCAGAGGGGCGGAGCCCCTCGAACCTGAATCACAGATTTTCGACCGACTTGAGCATCTCGGGCACGAACGACGTGCGCGGACGGATCAGCGTCGTGCGAACCGGCCCGGGACGAACGCGGATCGTCGCGTCGTTCGGACCGAAGCCACCGGCCGCGAGCGGGTCGTCGGAGAACTCGTAGCCGTAGCCCTCGTCCTTGCCGCCAGCGCCCGCCGCCTTCGGAGCCGCGCCGCCTGCAGCCGGAGGAGCCTGACCGAACGCGGTGGCGCTGGAGAAGGCGCTGGAGAGGAGGAGAAACGCTGCTGCCACGCCCGACACCCGCAAAATTCGCTTGGCCTTCATGATTTCTCTCTATCCGCCTTCAGGCTCGGTACCGGGCGCATTCCAATTCCCTAGGAATTTTATGCCCCAATTACAGTGTGATTGTACTACCCGAGACCGCCTATGTCCAGCGGAGGCAAGCTGACCACAACCCCGAAGACGCGAATTGTCGGGGATGCGTCAGGCTCATCGGACCTGACAGCGTTTCGGGGGCGAAGGTTCCCGGATTAACCCAAGAACTCAGTTGCCGCCAGCAGGAGCCGCCGGAGCGGGAGCTACGCCTGCCGGGGCAGCGCCCGCCGGAGCCGCTGACTTCTGCTCGTCCACGCCGAGATCCATGAACTTCAGCGTGTCGTCGATGTCCTGGATCCGCTCCTTGGAGCGCTTCACGGCACCGTCGTACTCGGGCTTGCCGCTCGCCTTGTCAATGAACGACTGGAAGATCTTCTGCGAGTCGCGGAGGAGCGCCTTCTGCTTCTCCTTGTCGAGGCTGCCCTTGGCCTTGAACTCCTGCGTGAGGATGCCCTCGTTGTAATAGGCGTCGGGCCGGGCAGCGTCGATCTTCTTGGCCGCGTCGAGCTCGCCCTGGACCGCGTTCACGCGCTGGTCGTAGTCGTTCTCGGCGCCGGTGATGGGACCGCGCAGCGCGAGGGCCATGCCGAGGTGCGCGTCGTAGTCATTGGGGCGCATCGCCAGCGCCTTGGTGTACGCGGACTGCGCCTGCTCGAACCCGCGGAAGCCGAGGTTGACGGCCGCGAAGTTCATCTGGGCCTCGAAGAACTTCGAGTCCAGCTTCGCCGCGGTGGCGAACTCGCCGACCGCGCCGTTGACCTGGCCGAGCTCGTTCTGGATGAGGCCAGCGGTGTTGTGGATGGGGGCGTAGTTCGGGTTCTTTCGGATCGCCTGCGAGCAGACGAGCGCGGCGAGCTCGAGCTGCTGCACGTCGGCGCGCTTTCCCATCGCCGCGTTGGTCGTGATCTGACGACCGCGCGAGCCCTTGGCGCTCGACTTCACCGC
>JAYTBL010001144.1:0-5900 GCA_043736975.1 Polyangiaceae bacterium | reverse complement strand
CGCCCGCGTTCCTGGGTGATCTCCGCGAGATCGTCAAGCACGTCGACAGCGGGACGATCCACTCCGTCAAGGAGGGCGGTGAGGGGCACCTGGTGCTCTCGTCGTCGATCGACGAGCGCACCGCCCAGCGCCTACGGAACGCGTACGCGATCTACCCTGGCAAGCGCCTTTAGCAACCGGCGAGGAAGATCGCCGGCGGGATCTGGATCCGACGGCCCTTGCGCAACCGACGGACTACCTTCGCGATGAGGTCGAGCATGATGGGCCCCTTTTGCGCCCATCGCGCCCAAAGGTCAAGAGTCTGCCTGCCCGTACGGCCAGTCACCACACATCGACGATCGACATCTCCCGAAGCCCTGACTTTCCGCGTAGTTCGATGACGTCGCCGTGGAGGCGGCCCAGAAGCGCCTTGCCGAGCGGCGACTGCGGCGTGACCACCTGGACGCTCGAAGCCTCCAGCTCGAGCCGCACGCCGCCGCCATGCGGGGACATGAAGAACATGCTGCGCGTGCCGTCGTCGTCCTCGAGGGTGATGACCGCGGACGCGCAGATGGGGGTCGTCTTGCCGATGTCCTTCAGCTCCAGCTGGCTGAGGACCTTCACCGCGGTCTCGAGCTCGCGCACGCGCTCCGCCTGACCCGCGGCGAGGTACGAGGCCTCGAGGGCGCGCGTGTCCTTGTCGTTCTCGGGCTTGGCCTCCTCGTGGGTGGCGGCCTGCGCGGCGTCGTACGCCGCCTTGCGCATGGTAGCGATCTCGGACTCCACGTGCCCGAGGAGCCCGGCGAGCAGCGTGCGCTTTCGTTCTCGACTCACGAGCGGCCAGCCTATCAGTAAGGCAGCGCCTCCGGAGCGCCAAGCGCGCCGCGCTGCGTGCCGATGAGCGTGTACGAGGAAGAGGTCGAGCCGTCGGGCAGGATCACCAGCCCGATGGTGATGATGGCGATGACCGCGCTGGCGAAGCCGCCGCCGCCGCGCGACGTGGTGCGCTCGAAGGTGAGCGGCGCGGCGCCGGCGAACGCCACCGGCGGACGACCGATCGGGTCCCGGGTCCGCTCACGCGAGCCGCGCGCGAGCGGCGAGGGCTCCGCGGGGATGTCGGCGCTGCGACCGCCGCGCTGGCAGAGCGCATGCCCGGCGTCGAGCAGCGCGAACGTGCAGGGCACGGGATCGGGTCCCGAGGCCTCGCCGTCGTGTCTTCGAGGGTGGCTTCGAACGCGGGGAGGAGGGCGGTCGTCACGCTGACCACCTGCTTCAAGCCACGTGCCGTGAGCGCGAACCCGCGTGCGCCGCGGGAATGGGCCGATTTCGCGAGCCCGCGGTCGCGTGCCTACGCGGCTCCGCGCGACGAGGCCGCGCCATTCCAGTCGCGGGTGTCGTCGCCCGACGTCATCGCGCGACGCGTCAGCGGCGACGCTTCTCGATCACGTCCTTCCGCCGCACGAGCTGACGTCTCGAGTCCTCACCCACCAGACTACCGTCCTCGGCTGCGCTCTTTTCGCGCGTGGCCAAGCCTCGGTGGGCGAGTACACTGCGCGCCGTGGACACCACCACCGAGCTCTACGTCGAGCCGAGCGCGATCGCGGTCGGCATCACCGATGACCTCCTCGCGCTCTGCCACGAAGTCCTCCCGCCTGCGGGGCTCAAGGTCTATCGCGTCGCGCATGCGCATGCCGCGTGCGAGCGCATGGCCGTGCTCCTGCCGCGCCTCGTCGTGGTGCCCGCCGCGATGCGCTCGGTGGAGCTCGATCTGATCGAGGACCGCGCGAAGGCGGTGGGCGCGGTGCTGCTGCACCTCGACGCCGGCCACGGCTACGACTCGATCGGCGCGCAGCTGCACATGACGGTGCAGGACCTGCGCGCCATGTACGGCGGTCGCTGAATCAGCTCCGCTTGCGGCGGCGCGCGGCGACGCCCGCGATCGCGATCGCCAGGCCGAGCGCCAGCGCACGGTCGGTTCGGCCATCGGACTTGCCGTGGATCACCCGACAGCCGCAGCCGCTGCCCGCAGCGGCCAGCGTTCCATCGGCACGACCGCGGAGCGGCGAGGCGACGGTGCCCACGTTGCCCTCCTCGTCACGCACCTCGACCTCGACCTCCTCCGACGCCGCGACCTCGAACGTGCCGTGGTCGGCGAGCGGCGCCCAGTCGGTCCACGCGGTGCCGACCTGGTGTCGGACCAGGAGCGCGCTCTCCGCGCTCACGTAATCGTGGGCGCGAACGGTGACCCGCGAGCCGTCGCGCTTCACGTCGACGAGGGGCGCGAGCGTGTCGATGGTGAACGGGATCTCGGCGGGCGTACCGTCCTCCGAGGCCATCACGCCGACCACGCGCGACGAGACGTGGAGCACGTGCTTGCCCTGGAGCAGCATCGCGTCCTGATCGACCACCAGGTCCTGCTTCGTCGTCCACGCGGCGTGGGGACCGTCGTCGACCCACCACGTCTGCTCGGTGGGCTTCGAGGCGAGCCCCTCGGCGCGCACCAGGAGCCTGGGGAAGCGCGCGCGGTCGGCGGTGCCGAGGCTCATCGCCGACGCGTCGACGATCTTCTCGACGAGCCTGGCGCGCGTGTCGGCCTCCTCGCGGGCGGTGCCGGCGACCTTGGAGAGGTTCGCGAAGATGCCGATGAAGTCGTCCTTGCCGCTGGTGAGCTTGCGGATGCCGCCGCTCGGAATGTCGACGCCCAGGCCGAAGCTGGCGAGCGCGGTCGAGATGTCGATGGGCTTGAGGCCGCCGCCCAGGAAGGTGCCGACGATGCCCCCGAGCAGGCCGCTGATCCCGCTGGCGAGCTGCGCGGGCTCCTCGAACATGTAGTCGGAGTTCGTGACCACCGGGTTCGCGAGCTTGATGTCGCCCAGCACCGGGAGGATGCCGCCGCTGGGGTTGGACTTCGGATCCTTGCCGGTCTGCAGGTTGACCGGCACCGTGAGGTCGGCGGTGAACGTGAAGATGCGGACGAAGCGGTCCAGGCGGTACAGGTAGAAATCGATCGCGAACTTGTCGAGCGTGATGGTGAGGAGCGGATCGGTCTTCACGTCCGTGCCGCCGCCCACCTTGATCTTCGGGGGTGCGCCGGGCCGCGTGGAGATGGCGGCGGCCGCCTGGCCCTGCTCGAAGGTGAGGTTCTTGATGGAGGGCGCGAGCAGGCTCAGGTAGCCGCTCTGCAGCTGGTCGACCTGGTCGGTGGAGATCCCGAGACAGAGCAGCCCGCTGTTGTAGGCGCTGACGAAGGCGTGATCGAGGTAACGCCCCGCGATCGCGAACCCGACGTGCGGCCCCGGCGTGCCCGCGGGCCACGGCGTGATCACGTCGCCCAGCAGCTCCTTGGGCAGCGGGATGTCCTGGGGCGGCGAGTTCACGGCTTGCACCACGCACTTGCTGTTCGGCTGCGGCTTCGCTCCCCCGATCATCTTGAGCGAGATGCCGTTGGTGTTGTTGTCCTCGGCGGGCACCGGCGGCGTGCGCGGCGTCCACGCGGGGAGCGTGGTGTCGCCGGGCGCGGGGTTCATGTCACCGGCGGCGGCGAGCACGAAGTCGAGCCCGCCCTGGGTGCCGGGCGAGAAGGAGGCGAGCGCTGCGGAGAGATCGAGCCGGCCGTCGAGCCCCAGCAGCGATGGCACGCACTCCTGCGTCCCGCTGAAGACGCACTTCGTCGCCTTCGTGAGGTCCTTGTCGTCGGGCGCGGAGCCGACGGGGCAGGCGGGCGTGACGGTGGGCGTGGGCGCGGTGCAGAACGCGCTGGCGAGCGCGGTCTTGATCTGGCCCTTCACGCCGTCGATGAGGGTGTTGAAGGCGAAGCCCTTGATGGCGTCGAACAGCCCCTGCGCGATCCCGGAGCTCGCGCAGATCTCGATGTCGTTCTGGGTGATCCCGATGTCGATGATCGCCTTGTCGACGTCGACCTTGGTGTAGCCGTTGCGCGGGGTCCGCGTCTCGGTGACCAGCGGGAGCTCGACGTTCAGCGGGAAGCTCTTGTACGGCATCGTGTCCGAGCCGCGCAGCGAGGCCGCGCAGAGATCGCCGCCCGGCGCGAGCGTCCGGTCACCAGCGACCACCGACGCGGGGATCGTGAACACGATCTTCGCCGCGATCGGGAGATCGCGGATGCGCACCGGCAAGAGGCCGTCGATCTTCAGCTTGTTCGGGGTGATGGCGTTGGCGCGCAGCTTGGCCTTGCCGAGATCGATCTCGGCGTTGCACTGCGCGGGGCTCGGCGTGGCGACCGAGCAGATGTCGGCGCTGCCGATGCCGAAGCTCTGCGTCGACTTCGGGATGGCAAACGTGGTGACTCCTGCCTTGGCGCCGGCGCCGAGCGCCTTCTCCGCGAGGGTCGCGACGTTCTCCTGCACGAACGTGAGGCCGGGCCGCGTGATGCGCACCGAGGCGGCGTTGGGGATGGTGTCGACCTTGGGAAAGCCGCCGGGCAGCGGGGTGGTCCCGCAGCTCGAGCAGCCGCCGCCGCAGCCGTTGCCGCCACACGCCGCCGCGAGCAGGCAGAGGCAGACGACGAGCAAGCGGCGCGCGCCTGCCGAGAGCAAGGGCATTCGGGACGTCATGGGTCTCGTGGTTGTAACACTCCGGGGCCGGCGTTTCGCGTCTCAGCCCGTCTCAACGAGGCCGTCAGAGCTCGTGTCCGTAGACCACCCGCACCTCGGGGTAGGTCTTCGCGAAGGCGCGGAGCTGGTCGAGGCTGCGCCGCGAGTCCTTCGGATCGCCGTCGCTCGAGCCGCCCGGCACCACGTCGTTGTCGAAGCCCCAGCGCGTGTGGCTCACGTCGCCCGTGAAGAGCACCGGGCCGGTCTTGGTGACGACCACGAACGAGAGGTGGCTGTTCGTGTGCCCCGGCGTGTGGATGGCCCAGACCGAACCGTCGCCGAACACGTCGAGCGAGGGGCCGAGCGGCGGCATCGCGGGCACGCCCGCGAAGTCGATCTCGTCGAGGCCGATCACGTCGTGGAGCGCGTCGTTGTAGAGCAGAAAGCTGTAGCTCTTGGGCCTCTCGCCCTTGCCCACGATGAACGGGATGTCCCGCGGGAGGCTCTCGGCGCCCGAGGCGTGGTCGGGGTGGAGGTGCGTGAAGAAGATACCGCGCAGCGCGATGCGATCGTTGTCGAGGCGCGAGACGACGTCCTCACCCGGCCGCTGCACCGCGTAGAAGCGCCTCGCGAAGAGGCCCTGCATGTCGCCGCTGGTGACGCGCGAGAAGGAGCGATCGAGGCCGGCGTCGATCAGGAACGCGCCGCGCTCGTCGTGCCGGAGGAGGTGCGCGTAGACGGGAACGAAGAGGTCGTCCTTCGCGAACTTCGCCGGCACCTTCGGATCCGCGAAGTCGAGGATGTCCTTCCGCGCCACGCGCACGCGGCCCGTCTCCCAGATCTCGAGGTTCACGTGCGCATCACGCCGGAGGACGGTGGCCCAGTCCTGCGCGACCGGGTTGACGGCGCGCGGGAAGCGCGAGCCCGGGGGTCGAGCCGAGCCGCAGGCCACCCCGGACAGCGCGAAGGCAAGGGCGGCCGCGGTCAGGAGGTGGCGAGCCATGGGTGGACCTCGAAGGATAGTCGAGAGTATCCCAGCGAATCGCAGCGAAGAGCTAGTCTCCATCGAGGGATGCGCGGGATCGGGAGCATGACGGCTCGCGCAGGCGCAAGGGCGGATGACCGTGAGGCGTCAGCCGAACGGGCCAAGGATGACATCCGCGTCCGTGATCCATCCCTCGACCCCGTTCGAAGCACGGACGCGGTGCCGCCCTGGTTCGACCGCGACAACGTGGCCCGCGTAGTGCGCGCCGTCGTGGAAGGCAACGAGGACGCGCTCGCCGATCACGCCTCGCCATCGCCCTGGACCGCCACGGACCGCCGCGACGCCCACGGGTGGCGACGACGAGAAGCGCGCGTAGTCTTTTG
>JAYTBL010001143.1:0-2301 GCA_043736975.1 Polyangiaceae bacterium | reverse complement strand
TACGTGGCGAAGACGACCAAGGGCGCGAGTCTCCAGCCCGGCTGCGAGCCGATGCGCGTCTCGCCGCCCTCGTCGGTGCCGTACCGGGGGGTGATCATCCTGTTCCACGGCTTCACGGCGTGTCCTCAACAGTTCCACGAGCTCTCCTCCACCCTCGCCGGCGCGGGCTTCGAGGTGCTCTTGCCGCTCCTCCCCGGCCACGGACGCGTTCCGCAGCGGAACGGCAGCGCGTTCATCGATGACATCTCCGATCTGCCGACCGGCTATACGAAGGGACGCTACGCGGACCTGGGCAAGGAGATGAACAGCATCGCGCGCGCCAGCACGGGCACGCGCATCGTCGGTGGACTCTCGCTCGGTGGCGCGGTCGCCACCTCGGCCATGATCGACGCGCCGGGACTCTATGCTCGCGGCCTGCTCCTCAGCCCGCTGTTCCAGATTCCGGGAGCGCAAGGGACCGCGCTCAAGGCCGCGAACATCCTGACGCCGACCAAGCGGAGCGGCTGGGGAGAGGGCTGCCTCGTCCAGCGGACCGCGCCTCGTCCTCGCGCGGGCATCTGCGAGTACCAGTTCAACCAGCTGCGAGGCGCCGCGGAGTTCGCGGAAAGCGTCGCAGCAAATGCCTCCCGCGTGACGATCCCCGTTCAGGTCGCGGGCGTGGAAGCAGACAGCGCGGCAGACGACACGGCCATGCAAAACGTCAGCAAGGCAATGCGCAGCTCGAACATCTGCTTCTTCGCGAAGGGCGTTCCTCACTCGCTCCTCTCTCGCTTCGACTCGCCAGGCAAGGACATGTTCTGGCTCCCGTCCGCTCTCCACCACATCTCGGGGTTCCTCGTCGAGGGATCGCCATTCGCAACCGCAGGCGCGAGCACCGAGGCTCCCGCCCTGCAATGCAAGATCTGAATCGAACGCACCCCTGATGCTCGGCGGCATCACGGCTCGATCAGCGCGCCCGTCCCGCTGAACACGATCGCGTCGAGCAGGAACGCATCATCGACGAGCTCCAGCATAGGGTGATCGCGACGAATGCGGAGCGTGCCGCCCGCGTCGTCGAAGCCGCACGCGTGCGCGCCGTCGATCGAGCCGGCACGCCAGAGCGCCTCGGCCGGCGTGCCCTGGGCGGGCTCGAACGTGGTGCGCTTGCCGGTGCGCAGGCGCTCGAGCGTCTCGAGCGCGCGCAGCTCGGCGAGCGGATCGTTGACCACGTGGCTGTCGATCCCGGTGCACAGCCGCGCGCCTGCCCTCCGCAGCGCGCCGAGATCCGGCAGACCGTCCCCGAGGTCTGCCTCGGTGGTCGCGCACACGCACGCGAAGGCGCGTGCCTGGCCGAGGAGCGCCGCCTCGTGCGGCGCCAGGTGCGTGGCATGGACCGCGACGAAGCGCGCCGACAGCACGCCAGCGTCGGCGAGGAGCTCGACCGGCCGCCTCCCGGTCTCGGCGACGCACTCCTCGATCTCGCGAGGCTGCTCCGCGACGTGCATGTGGAAGGGCAGCCCATGCTGCGCCGCGTGCGCTCCGAGCGCGACGATCCACTCCTTCGGCACCGCGCGTACCGAGTGCGGAGCGATGCCGATCCGAACCTCCGGGACATGTTTGTACTTTGCACGCAATGCGTCGACGTCGCGAATGACGTCCTCGACCGACGCGTCGCAGAACCGCCGCTGCTCCGGCTCGGCCGGCCGGCCCGGCCCCGCGCGGTGGTAGGCCACCCGCAGCAGTGAGATCCGCAGGCCCTCGGCTCGCGCGGCGGCGATCACCGCGTCGCTCATGGCGGTGCGCTCGGCGTACGGCGTGCCGTCGGTCTGGTGATGGACATAGTGAAACTCGCCCACCGTCCGAACCCCGGCCCGGTGGAGCTCACGGAACGCCACGCGGCTGATCCGGCCGATCGACGCGGGATCGAGCGACGACGCAGCGCGGTACATCGCGCCGCGCCACGACCAGAAGTCGTCCCGTCCGGGCCGCTGCGCCGCCCCGCGCATCACGCGCTGGAAGGCGTGCGAATGGGCTGTGGTGAGCGCCGGGAGCAGCAGGTCTCGGCCGTCGGGCGACAGCGGCAGCATGGGAAGGTCACGCTACCATCGAACCGTGGGGGACGACGAGGGAGCCAGGACATCGCGACCGGTGCCGCGCGCTCACGACGTGAACACCGTGGTGCTGAGCTCGTCGTTCGCGTCGGACCGCGGGGTGGCGGTCGCGGTTCACGAGTCGGGCATGCTGGTGACGGTGGCCCAGTCTCTGGCGGGTCCGTACGCGGGTCGCCGCCTCACCATCCGCTCGCCGGCCTGAGGCCCGAGG
>JAYTBL010001142.1:0-5909 GCA_043736975.1 Polyangiaceae bacterium | reverse complement strand
GGGCGTTCGCCATCTCGAAGCCCGCCGCCATCGTGAGGCCCAGCTCCAGCTCGCCGAGGTCCGGCCACCGCGCATCGGCAGCGCGCAGCACTGCGGCGTGCACGGCGCGCGCGAGATCGGGCAGCACCCAGGGCGCGGTCTGCTGCAGCGGCTTCACCGCGGTCTGACCCACGAGAAACCCCATGAACGACCCCTGGCTCGTGAACGCCGGGCTGCCCGTGAGCGCATGGTAGAGCACCATGCCCAGCGAGTAGACGTCGGTGCGCGCATCGACGCGCTTCGCGTCCTGAGCCTGCTCCGGGGACATGTAGTGCGGCGTGCCCATCACCGCGCCCGAGTTCGTGAGCGAGTCGATCCCTGCGTCCTGAACCTTCGCCAGGCCGAAGTCGGAGACCTTCACCACGACCAGCCCGTCCTCCTCCTCGAGGAAGAGGTTCGAGGGCTTGAGATCGCGGTGGATGATCCCCGCCGCGTGGCCCGCGGCGACGCCCCGGCACGCCTGGATGATCAGCGGCACCGCGACGCTCGGCTCGATCTGCTTCACCCGCCCGAGGAGCTGCGCGAGGTCCTCGCCGCGCATGCGTGGCATCACCAGGTAGGGCGCGCCGGTCGCGTCGTCGACGCCGTGATCCAGCAGCGTCAGCACGTTCTTGTGGTGCAGCCGCGCCGTGGTCTCGATCTCGCGATCGAAGCGCGCGCGCGTCTCTGCTGCAGCGAACGAGGCGCCTGGCCCCACGAGCAAGGTCTTGACCGCGACCGCCCGGCCGCTGGGATCGGTAGCCTCGAAGACCATCCCCATGCCGCCCGCCCCGAGCTTGGCGCCGAGCGCGTACTTGCCACCGAGAACGCTCCCCGGCGGAATGGAAGGAGGCAGCGGCCGCGCCACGCGTGCATCCTACTCCTTCTCGGATCGCCCCCTGAGCCCCGATCATGGATCCCCGGACCCTGTCCGATCCACCCGAGCCAGGCGGCGAGCGATCCTAGCGCTCGATGCTCTCCACGCGATCCCGAACACTTACGTGCGCGCACCCACATGGCCCGATGCTTGCTGACGTGTGTTTGGGCGACGGGGGCCGCACCAAAGAGGTACTCACTTGGGACAGAATCTCCGTTTTCTCGCCGCGGCGATGCTCATGCTGACGGCGTTCGCAGGCTGCGCCGCCCAGACTCCCGAGGACGGGGAGGCGGTCGGCGAATCGCAGGACCGTCTCCTCGCAGGACGCCGCCTCTCCGAGCGCGAGGCCGCGACCCTCATGCGCCAGGCAGGCTTCCCGTCGAACGTGATCGGCAAGATGCTGTGCACGGTCAAGTACGAGTCGAGCTTCTACGAGCGCGCGTCGAACAGGAACCGTAACGGGAGCTCCGACTACGGCCTGTTCCAGGTGAACAGCATTCACTACGGCTCCCCCGGCTGCCCTTCGAGCTCCACCGGCCTCTACGATGCCGCGAAGAACACGAAGTGCGCGCTCGCGATCTACAAGAGCCAGGGATCGAACGCCTGGTACGGCTACAAGAAGCACCGGTCGGAGTGCGATCGCTATCCCGCGCCCGCCGACAACGGCGCGACAGGGGCGCCCGATGACTCCACCGACGACGCGGGCGAGGGCGGCTGCTTCTCCGGCACGCTCGACGAGATGGTCGACACCGGCACGTGCGTCGAGTCGAAGTTCGACAGCCTCTGGTACCAGTGCAAGGACACGCAGTGGATCCGCGGCGGCGACAGCGGAACCGGCGCGGCCGGCGCGTGCACCTCGAAGCACCCGCTCTGAGGTAAAAGCGCTACGCTCCGGGGCGTGATCACGTTCAGCACCGATCCGCTCCGCGCCGAGCAGCAGATGCACGCGGTGATCTTCTACCTCGTGACATTCGGCTATATCGACGGCGACTTCGACGCGAAGGAGAAGAGCTTCGTCAAGGAGATCATCCGACAGCTCATCGAGCACCGCGCCACCGACGCGATGCCCGATGCCGCGAAGGAAGTGCGCGACGAGGTCATCACCAAGTACACCCGGCACTTCCACGAGGTGTTCGAGGGCATCGATCAGAACGTGAAGGATCTCTTCACCGAGAGCGTCTCCGAGGGCGAGGATCCCAAGGCCTTCGTCCACGCGCGGCTCAAGGTTCGCTGCTTCGAAATCTTCAAGAGCTTCGACCGCGGCGGTCAGGAGCAGCTGATGGCGCTCATCGATCACCTGCTCCTCGCAGACGGCGTCGCCCATCCCGCCGAGGTGCAGTTCCGGGCGGAGCTGGGGAGCTTCCTCGAGGACGAGCTCGGCCTCGAGATCATGGAAGAGCACGGCACCGACAGCGCGCGGAGCATGGTGGTCGACAGCCCGCGGGCCTCGATCCCGAGCACCGTCGACCATCCGTTCTTCAAGCCCTTCGAGTTCCACTTCTCCGCCGATCCCGACACCATCACGCGACAGGTCGGCGCCGATCGCCAGCTCATCGATCGCGCGCTCGCGGTGCTCAAGCAGCAGCGTGAGAAGGGGAAGGGGCGCCTCACCGGCAAGAAGAACGTCTCCGAGCTCGCAGGCACCGAGGCCTTCCTCGATGGCCACGTTTACGTCCGCATGCCCAAGCCTGGCGAGCGCTACGAGCTCACCGTCCTCGGCGATCTGCACGGCTGCTACAGCATCCTCAAGGCGACGGTGCTGCAGTCCAGGTTCTTCGAGCGCGTCGATGCCTACCGCAAGGACAACACGCAGCCGTACCCGCTGCTGATCCTCCTCGGCGACTACATCGACCGCGGGCTCTTCAGCATCAACGGCGTGCTCCGCACCGCGATGCAGCTCTTCGTCACCGCGCCCGATCACGTGGTGATGCTGCGCGGCAACCACGAGTACTACGTCGAGGTGAACGGTACGATGTACGGCGGCGTGAAGCCAGCCGAGGCCATCAACACGCTCAAGCCGCTGCTCCCGATCGACGTGTTCCGGCACTACCGCACGCTGTTCGAGGAGATGCCGAACATGCTGCTGCTCGATCGCTTCCTCTTCGTGCACGGCGGTATCCCGAAGGATCGTCTCGTCAAGGAGCGCTGGAAGGATCTCTCGTCTCTCAACGACCCCGACCTGCGCTTCCAGATGATGTGGAGCGATCCCAGCACCGCCGACGTCATCCCCGCCGACCTCCAGGACCAGGCCTCGCGCTTCGCGTTCGGCCGCATGCAGTTCCGCGCGTTCATGCAGCGCCTCGGCTCGCACACCATGGTGCGCGGTCACGAGAAGGTGCTGCCCGGCTTCTCCGCCTCCTACGCCGACGACGACCACGCGCGCCTCTTCACGCTCTTCTCCGCAGGCGGTCGCGACAACGGCGACCTCCCGGCCGAGAGCACGTACCGCGAGGTCACGCCCATGGCGCTGACCATCACCGGCGACGGCAGCATGAACCCCGGCAACGTGAAGGTCACGCCCTGGGCCCCGGACTGGGCGAGCTACAACGATCCGGAGCGCAACGCGTTCTTCAAGCTCGCCCCCGAGATCCCGATGCGCGCGTAGGTTGGGCACCAGCCACGGGCGTGGGAGTCGCTCAGCGCAGGTCGACGATGAGCGGCTCGCCCTTGGGCACGCCGGCTTCCATCACCACCACCCGCACCTTGGAGGGGGCGTCGGGGATCGGGACCTTCAACGTGAGCGAGCCGGGATGCGCGGGCAGGAGCACGTTCGCGCGGTCGTAGGTCTGCCCTACGATCGACGGGCTCAGCCCGGCGCGCCACGGCCACGGCGTTCCGGTGTCGTTCGGGATCGGCTCGATGGCCACCACCCAGGCGCCGGCGAGCGGGGTGAAGCCACGCGGCGGGACGTCGGGATAGGGCGCGAGCTTCTCGAAGGTCGCGCCCGCAGCGTAGCCTGCGCCGTCGGGGCCGACGATCGGCGGCTGGGTCGCGACGCCGTCGGGGATCGTGACCTTCACCTCGACGAGGTGGCCCTTCCACTTCTTGCCGCTCGCGCGCTTGGCGGACGCGATCTGCGGCGCGTTGATCTGCGGGATCGGTCGGCCGTGCTCGTCGAGGTGCAGCGCGCCGCCCTTCTTGTCGCACGCGTTCTCGCCGGGCGCCGAGAGCGTGCTGCACGCGCCGCAGTTGCAGCCGTCGCACACCGGGAGCTCGGCGTCGGCGTCGCCGAGGCCGCCCTTCTCGGCGCGGAGCCACTGCTCGACGGTGATCTCGTTGGGCGTGCCCGGGCCGCTCGCAGCGAGCGCCTTCGCGAAGCGAGCCGCTGCGTCCTTGCCGACGTAGCGCAGGTGCCAGTGCTCGAAGCGGTAGCCGGTCTTGGGGTTGATGTTGATGGGGATGTCCCAGCGCACCACGCAGCTCTGCTTCGGATGGCGATCGTCGGGGTGGATCGGATACGGCATCACGAAGCCGAGCTCGGTGGCGTGCTCCTGGAGGAACTTGCCGGCGGGCGTGCAGCCGAAGCCCTCGCGGAAGACGCCGCGCTCGCTTTTGGCCCACTCCTCGGTGAAGAGATCGACGGTGGTGCCGAGCTGGTGCTGGCTGTGGCCGGGCAGCGCCGACTGCTCGGTGGCCTCGCAGAAGCCGCCGTCTGTTTTCTCACCGCGCAGACGCGGGGCCCCCTTGGACGCCCAGCGCAGGAACGTGCCGCACTGCGTGCCATAGCCGCGGAACGCGGACTCGACCTTGCCGGGAAACCCGCGCTTCTTCATCTCCCCGAGCAGCTCGCCGAGCGCGTTCGCGGCCTCCTTGCGGAGGCACTGGACCTTGTCGCAGTCGGAGGCGGGCGTGCTCTGGCCGTTCCGCAGATCGACGAGGTCGTTGGGCGCCCAGTCCGGCGCCAGCTGTCCCGTCGGCGAGCGATTCACGATCGCCAGCAGATCATCGCCCGACACGAACGACGTTCGGAGATCACGCTCGGTCACGTGCTTGCCTGCGACGCCGGTGCACAGGATGCGCGGCGCCGCGCGGGCCTTGCCGAAAGGATCGGGGCTGACCACGGGCGCGGCGACCGCGGCCTCCGGCGCCGCGTCGACGATGGCGGCGCTGGTGGTCGCGGCGTCGTCGACGACCGGCGCTGCGCTCGCGGCGGCCTCGGCGGCGGCCGGCGTGGGGACCGTCGAGCGGCTACACGCTACGACGACGAGCGCGACGGCGCCGCTCATCACGATCGTGAACGACAGCTTGGGTGATCGGGACACTGCGCTCGTCATGCCTTCGCCGTCCGCCTGTGTCCAGGTCAGGCCTCGCCGGGGTCGGTGGCGCGGCGTCCGCCGCCGCGTCGTCGTCCTTCGGGGCGCGGCGGGAGCTCGCGGCGATCGTCGCTCGTGCGCCGGTCGGCGTTCGTTCGGCGCTCGGGCGCGGTCGCGCGCTTCTTCGGGGCGGCGGGCTTGAGCGGGCGCATGCTCCGGTCATCGCGCACCCGGCGCGACCGGGCCAACAACCGTGCAGGTCAGCGCAGATCGGGGAAGCGACCGGAGGCGGCGAGGAGGTCGAGGCGGGCCTGGCGCGCGCCGTCCTCGGCGATGGCGGCCTCCGTCTCGGCGTCGCGCGCTCGGCGCTCGGCGTCGACGACCTCGATGTTGGAGGTCGCGCCGGCGCGGTAGGCGAGCTGCGAGAGCTGGAGCGACTCCACCGCGAGCGACGAGGCCTCGCGGGCGCGTAGCAGCGCCTCGTCGGTGCGCTGCAGCGCCTCGAACGCGACGCGGACCTCGGACCGCGCTTGGCGGAGCTGACCCTCGAGCTTGGTCTTCGTCTCGGCGAAGAGCGCCTCGCGCTCGTGCTCGAGGCCATAGCGGAGGCCGCCGTCGTAGCGCGGTATGCTGAGGACCAGCTGGGCCTGCCAGCCGGTGGTGGGGAGCGTGAGCGTCGCGGGGTTCTGGTAGAACGGCTGGGCGATGGCGTTCAGCATCGGGAGGTAGTCGGTGTACGAGTCGCGTGACGAACGGCGCGT
>JAYTBL010001141.1:0-2304 GCA_043736975.1 Polyangiaceae bacterium | reverse complement strand
CATCACCTTCGAGGAGCGCGGCCCCGTCCTCCTCAAGAAGAGCGAGTACAACAAGGACGGCCGCAACGTGAACGTCATCCTCTTCCAGGACGACGACTGGAAGTACCGCGGCATCGACGGCACGCTGGCCAAGACCAGCGTCACGTACAACGACGAGACCGGCGAGATCTACGACGCGGACATCGAGGTCAACGCGGCGAACAACACCGTCACGCTGCCCGAGTCCAAGCGGGTCGAGTACGATCTCCAAGCGATCATGACGCACGAGATCGGCCACTTCATCGGGATCGCGCACTCGTCGGACGAGTCCGCGGTCATGGCGCCGACGTACTCGCCCGGCTCGATCGCGCAGCGCAAGCTGAGCGCCGACGACGTCGCGGCGGTGTGCGCGATCTACCCGCCCAAGAGC
Source organism: Polyangiaceae bacterium (assembly GCA_043736975.1). GTDB lineage: Bacteria > Myxococcota_A > Polyangia > Polyangiales > Polyangiaceae > Labilithrix. The sequence continues at coordinate 1,895 of JAYTBL010001141.1, read as the reverse complement.
GGCCTCGTCTGCGCGCCCGAGCCGCGCGGCGGGTTCGGGGACGAGGATCCGAACGCCACGAATCCCAAGGCGTGCGCGGTCTCCTCCGGCGTGGGGAGCGGCGCGCTCCCGGTAGCGGCGCTGACCATCATGGGGCTCGGTGTGCTTGGGGCGGCGCGGCGTGCGCGTCGTCGAACGGATCTCGGGAGGCGGTCATGAACGTTCGAGCTCTTGTTGGTGCAGCCGTGGCAGCGATGGCGATCTTCGTCGGCACGCAGGGTTGCTCGGCGACGACCGATGCCACGCCCGGCGGCGTACGATGCACGCCGGGAGCGAACGTCTTCTGCCGCTGCGCGGATCGCGGCGAGGGCACCAAGCTGTGCAAGGAGGATGGCGCGAGCTTCGAGGCCTGCACCACCGGCAGCGCCGGCGAGTGCGTGGGCGGCGAGGATCTCACCGATCCCCAGACCGGGACGCCCGTCGACCCGCCGACCGATCCGCCGGTCGTCCCGCAGCCCGCGGGCACCGCGGTCGATGCGTGTCCCGGCAAGCCGACCTCGCTCGGCGTCGCCGAGGTGATCTTCGAGGGCGAAACCACCGGCGCGAAGGACAAGGCCAAGGGCAAGCAGGGCGCGTGCGCGGCGGGCGGCGGCGGACCCGACCACGTCTACCACCTGCAGCCTACCGGCACCGGCTCGCTCGCCATCAAGGTGCAGGGCCTCGGCGCGCTGAACCCCACCGTCTACCTCCGCTCGACGTGCGACGACGAGGCCTCGCAGCTCGCGTGCGCCGAGACCACCGGCGCGGGCGGCGCGGAGTCGCTCCGCTACGACGTCGTCACCGGCCGCGACTACTACCTCTGGGTCGACGGCGCCTCGGGCAGCGCGGGCAAGTACTCGGTCAGCCTCAAGCTCACGCCCGGCCCGGTCTGCGGCGACGGGAAGGTCGACGCGAACGAGGCGTGCGACGACGGCAACAGGGTCGACGGCGACGGCTGCAGCCCCGGCTGCAACGCGGTGAACGGCGATCCCACGTCGGGCGGCAGCTGCCCCGGCCAGGTCGTGCACATGTGGCCGGGCAGGGTCGTCAGCGGCACCGGCACCACCAACCCCTACGGCAACACGTTCACGAAGACCGGCAGCTCGTGCATCGTGAGCACCAACAACCTCAACGTCGCGCAGGACCACATCTACTCGGTGACCGCGCACGCGGCGGGCAACCTCAAGGTCACGCTCACGCCCACCGAGGCCACGTTCAACGCGATGCTCGTCGCGCGGAAGACCTGCGCCGATCCCACCACGCAGGCCGCCGGGATGTGCGCGAACGACGCCTCGGCCGGCGCCGCCGACGTCATGACGTTCCCCGTGCAGAACAACCAGACCGTGTTCGTCGCGGCGGAGGGCGTGCTCAACGCGAAGGGATCGTTTACGATCAAACTCGAGCTCAACTGACCCCACGGACATGAGACCCACCGCGCTTCTTTCGCCCCTGTTCGCTGCCCTGGGTGGCTTCATGCTCCTCGGAGCGCTGGCCGGAGGCTGCGCGACGTCGAGCGCGGCGCCCGATACGTCGACGCGCTGCACGCCCGGCAGCTACGTGTACTGCCGGTGCAAGAACCGCGAGGAGGGCACGAAGCTCTGCAACGAGGACGGCCGCTCGTTCGACATCTGCGATCCGTGCGAGACGCCCTCCAATCCCGGGCTGCCCGATGATCCGAACAACCCGCCCGTCGAGGTCGACGCGAGCGCCGACGGCGCCCCCCAGCCCACCGGGCGCTGCGGCGACAAGATCGTGCAGGACGGCGAGGACTGCGACGACGGCAACGCGATCGAGACCGACGGCTGCGACAGCACGTGCAAGCTCGCCGGGACCGACCCGCTCGCCACGCGCTCCTGCCCCGGGCTCGACGTGAACGT
>JAYTBL010001140.1:0-2305 GCA_043736975.1 Polyangiaceae bacterium | reverse complement strand
CCTCCTCGAGGCGCGGAAGAATTTCTCGGCATTGGGTGCCTCGCGCGAGGAGTCTCGCGATCAGGTCCGCGCGCCAACGCCCGAAGAGATGCCCCGGTAAGCATCGCTCTCCGAGCCTCGGATTCCGGCGGCGAAGGTCGATCTCCTCAAGAAGGCGATCGGGCGCTGAGAAGCTCCACGACTGGAGAAGCGACTCTCCGGTCGTGATGCTTCGCCGTCGACGCTCGGGGATGTGGACCGAGCTGGAGCTAGCCCGCCGCGCGTTCCACGTCCGCAGCACGGCCGTGACCAGCGCTTCCAGCTCCCCGCGCGCGCGGGGCTGACGACGTCACCGCGCTTCGGAGATCGTTCACGCAGTCGTGCTCGAGGGCCGACTGGGGCTACGCTAAACTCGGCGGTCCGACGGCGAGGAGCCAACCAAAACGTGCCGCGCGACAGCCTGGAGGAGAGACATGAGCTACCACGATCGAATCGTTCGCGACCCCGCGATCTGCGGCGGACAGCCCGTGATCAAGGGCACGCGCGTGCTCGTTCGCGTGATCCTCGGCTACCTCGCCCACGGTGAGACCACCACGGCGATCTTGAGCGAATTTCCGACGCTTGAAGAGGCCGACGTGCGCGCGGTCATCTCGTTTGCCGCCGCGTCAGCCAGCGAGGACCTGCCTGCGCCTTCGCCCGTCCCGCCTGAGGTGAAAGTGGCATGAGGCTGAAGCTCGACGAGAACATTCCTGCCTCGGGAGCAGCACGGCTCGCCGCCCTGGGTCATGACGTCCACACCGTCCGCGACGAGGGCTTGGGCGGTCGTCCTGACGACGACGTGTGGCACGCCGCGCAAGCCGAGGATCGCTTTCTCGTCACTCAGGACCTGGATCTATCTCGGCGAGCCCTTGGCGTCGTCGACGCCGCCGGCGACTGCCTCGCCAGGCGCCCCACTCGAAGGCTCGGGCAGCGCCTTCGGCGCGGGCGCCTCGGTCGCCTCGCTCACGTCGCTGTGAATCGCCTCGCGGATCACGCGATCCGTGAGCTCCTCGAGATGTGTGTCGAGCTCCGTCGCTAGCGCCTCGAACTGAGGAAACAGGGTCTGGTCATGAAACGTCCGCGGAGCGCGGACCATCACTGTGCTGTACCGCCGGCCCGGCTCGCGATACGGCTTGAGCCCGTAGCGACGGCACAGCGCCACGAACAGCTTGCGCTTCCACGGATCGGGGAGCGAGTAGAGGAGGACCACCTCCGTCTCGCGTCCACGAAGCTCGGCGAGACGAGCGCGAATGCGCTCCGCGGCGCGCTTCGCCGCCTCGCGTTCGCCATCAATCTTCGTTCCGGCATGGAGCGCTTCGATCTTGCGCAACTTCTCCAGCAGCGTCCCTTCCAGCGGCAACATGCCGTGCAAGAAAGCACGCCCGCCTTGCGGCGTCAGCACACGGCCCAGGCGCGTCGAGCTAGAGTCTCGGCGTGACCCGAGCAGACGCCATCGAACGCTACCTCCGCAGCGGCAACTACGATCTCGACCACCCGCAGTGGCCGGGGCAGAACATCATAGAGAAGTCCAAGAACGGCCACGACGATCACGTTCGCGCCTTGGTGGCCGAGGTGAAGAGGCGGTCGAACGGGCACGAGCACGCCCCCGTCCCCGAGCTGGACCTGGCCTCGTGGACACGACGCAAGCTGACTCCGATGGTGCACGGCTTCTTCCCCGAGGCGGAGCGAGAGCTCGTGCTCCGCTTGTTGGAGAAGTCGGTCGTCTTCCTGACGAGCGCCAACATCGAGGTCGTCCTCCTCGGGCAGACGTGGCTTCGTTCAGCATGGGACCTCGCGAACCTGCATCTGGGGACCGTGGGTGCCGAGCTACTCGGTCCCGGCGCTCCGTCTCTCCTCGGCTTGAGTCAGGAGACCACCTGCTACGTCACGCCGGAATACTTCCGGGATCGAGATCGGGTCGAAGACTTCGTCATCCACGAGGCGGCTCACGTTTTTCACAACTGCAAGAGACGAACGGTCGGGCTCCCCGAGACGAGAACGAAGGAGTGGCTCCTCCTGCTCGAGTTCCGAAAGCGCGAGACGTTCGCCTACTCCTGCGAGGCCTACGGCTGGATCGTGGAGCGTGCCGACAGCAAGCGCGAACGCCTTGCGCTCGGTGACAGGTTCGCGGCCCATGGCTTCGGGGATTGCGACGAGACCATGGACCCGAACGAGGTGAACGACATCGTCCAGGACGCTTGCCACGCTCGGAACGGGTGGAAGGTGATCCTCGACCGATGCGCACCCGAGAAGCGGGCCGCGAGGCGCTCGGCGGCTGCATTCTGAC
>JAYTBL010001139.1:0-2309 GCA_043736975.1 Polyangiaceae bacterium | reverse complement strand
GTGAGCCTCGACGACGTCTCGCTGTTCACGCGCTGACGCGCTCGGCGCGGGAGGCTTCGCTGGTCTGCGCGACGACGCCGTCGTGCGGGAGGAGGTTGGGTCCACTTCAGGGCGTCGGGAGCCTCTCGCTCGCTCACGGCTTTGCGACTCGTGAGATCCTCACCGACTTGATGACGCCATCAAGCGCGCGAGTGACGCGCCGGTGGTGGTCGCGGCGGCGATGAACGCGGCGTACTCGAACGGCGCCGACGCGGCGTGCGTGGATCTCGGGGCGAGGACCGGCACGGTCTGCGAGACGTGGGCCTTCGCGGTCGCGAAGCAGGGCGACCGCGATCGCGGCCGCAAGGAGCTCCTCACGTTCGGGGATCGCGTGGCGGCGCACGCCGTGATCTTCGGGCTCGCTTACGACGACGAGGCGGCGATCGCCCATGCGCTCGCGGCGTACTCCGCGCCCTACGCCGAGGCGCTCGGCCTCGTGCGCGCGGGCGCGAAGGTCCCGGCGCGGCTCGTCTGGACCGTCGCCACGTGGCTCAAGCTCGCGCTGCAGTTCCGCGAGGACAAGGCGGCGACGGCGCTGACGCGCTCGCTCCCGTGGCCCACCGCCGAGCGCGAGGCGTTCCGCGCGCGCCTGGCCCACGAGATCGGTGACCCCACGGCGCTGTCGCGCGCGCTCGAGCACGCGACCGAGCTGGCCTCGTTCGAGGTCATCGGCCTCGTGGCCCACGCGCACGGCGACTTCGCCGCCGCCGCGACGATGCTGCGGATGCGCGCGAACGCCGGCGACGCGCCGGTGCGCGTCTACCTTAAGGGCGCCGACGCGCTCGTCTGCCTGGGCCGCAAGCAGGACGCGCAGGTGCTCCTCGCGCAGGGCCGCGAAGCGCGCCCCCACTCGAAGGCTCTCCTCGCGGCCTGACGCGTCGCGCCCGGTCTCGTCTCGTCTGGCCGTCACTTCGCGATGCGCAGCACGGCCTTTCCGTTCGCGTAGTAGACGTACTGGTCGTCGAACGTCGGGCTCGCCGACGATGCGTCGTCCGCGAGGCGCGTTACCCGTGTGCCGTCGGCCTCTGCGCGGAAGAGGCCGCCGCCAGTCCAGTAGACGCGGTCACCGTTCGACCGCGCCGTGCTCTCGCTCGGCTGGACCGCGCGCGGCTGGGCGTCGCCGGCCTTCGCGATCGTCATGAGCGTCCGAGTCGTTGCGTCCCACCAGAAGAGGTTCTTCGAGGTCACCGCCAGCGAGTACGCCTCCTTGCCGACATCGGCGACCGTGCGTCCTCCGCTGCCGACCCGAGCGGTGGCGTAGAGCTTGGTGCCGGCGTCGCCGTACGGCGAAGCCGGTTGATACCTGAGCGAGAAGACGTTCTCCGGATCGACCGCGATTCCGCGGCAGCCCATGCCGATGCTCAGGTAGCGCTTCGCCTCCAGGGGTCCTCTGGCGCCTCGTGTCAGGGAGTACACCTGCGAAGAGTATTTCGAGTCCCACGTCCCGACGAACCCCTCGTCCTGGTCTCGAGCAACGAAGAACGCGCCGAGCGAGTCGACGTCGTAGTCGTAGCCGTAGGATGTCCCGCTCGTGTCGTAGCTCGCGCCGTCGGCGGGCAGGATGGTCACGGTCGTTCCCCGGGCACACAGCGCCTCGGTTCGCCCTCCGATCAGTTCATGGCACGCCAGTCCCGGCAGCTCTTTCAGCTCGCTCCCGTCGGTGCGCATCGTCAAGAGGTGGGACGTCGCGCCCGACCCGCCGCTCACCACGAAAACCCGATCGCCCGCCACGGCGAGCTGCCGGACTCCGGCGAGCGCGGCGAGCACCCTCGGCGCCGCGTCGCCGGGCGCGGACACCGTGCCGTCTGGCGCGGGGACGGGGATCCCCGGGCCGTCGGCGGGCGCATCGGGCGCCGAGGATGCCACCTCGCCAGTGCATGCCAGAAGGACCAGGGGAAGAAGGCCGAGCAACCGGAACCTGTGCGTCTCGAGCAGCATTCCCCGCTATCGACCACGCGCACGAGAAGTTGCGCAGAGATTTGCGATCGCGTGCTGCGCCGACACGGAGAACGAGACCGAGAGGCCAGACTGGTCGACGCCCCGCTGGGACTGGAACCTTGTCCGACGATCGACGTGAAATGCCAGTTTGCAGCCTCATGCCGCCACCTGAAGGCCGATTTTTGCAGGGTCATGCCGCCACCGCATTTGCAGACTGATGCGGCCACCGGCACGAGGGCCTGACCGAATTTTTGCAGGGTCATGCCGCCAGGCAGCGGGTCGAGCGACCGAGCAGTGAGAGGGGTCCTCCGATGACGGCGCTGGTCGCCGTC
>JAYTBL010001138.1:0-2311 GCA_043736975.1 Polyangiaceae bacterium | reverse complement strand
GCAGCATCCTCCTCTCCATCGCGATCACCCCGTGGGTGACGTGGCTCGCGGCGTCGCTCGTTCCGGCGCCGGCCGGCTGGTGGACCACGCAGCTGCTGCTCGTGGTCATCAAGCTCGTGACCGCGCCCGTCGTCATCTCGCTCGCGTTCGAGGTCGCGGAGCTCCTCTCGGTGTTCTACGAGGTCCGCGCGCTGCGCTCGCCGGTGCGCGCGCTCCTCTTCCTCCAGCCATTCTACGTGCGCGAGCCGACGCGCGATCAGATCGAGCTCGCGCTCGTCGTGCACCGCAAGCTCGTCAGCCTCGAGATCGGCGAGCCCGAGCCCGAGCCCGAGGCGCTCGTGGGCGTGGGAGGCCACGGGCTGCTGCTCGCCCCGCGCAGCCCCTGCGTGATCGCGCTCCACGACGACGGCACGCTCTCGATCCAGACCGCGCCGCTCACGCCGCGACGGGCCGTCGTGGTCGCGCCGCGCTCCGCGGTGGCGGCCGAGGCCCCGCAGCTCCGGAGAGTCGGCGTCTATCACTGTGGGGCCGACGGCCCGACCTTCAGGCTCGATGGCGCCGACGACCTCGACGAAGTCCTGCTCCAGGTCGACGTGGGGCTCGGCGAGTCACCCTGGGTGATCATGGGGCCGGGCTTCGCCATCGATCATCCGCCCGGGTTCACGGTCCTCGCGGCGTACCGCGAGGACGGCGCCGCGTTCGAGGTCCATCGCGGCGTGGGCGCTCACGTGGCGGCCGATGAGCTGATGGTGCTCGAGCCGCGCGGCGTGCCCGCCGACGAGGTGGTCGTGGCGACGCCGCCGGGCAGCGTCTGCGCCCCCGGATCGTCGTCGGGCGAGGCGGGCCCGGTCCGCACCTGGGAGCTGACCTACGTGCACGAGGGTGAGGGCTGGGTGCAACGCTTCTATGCGCTGCCGCTCTCGGCCGATCGCTCCGTGCTCCTGCGGGCCCAGTCCCGCGCCGCGACGTGGCCGCTGATGGAGGCCGCCGCCGAGCGCGTGGCCGCTTCGTTCGCGCCGCTCGAGTGACCGCTTCCACTCGCGCGACAGCATCCGGCGGCCCTCTCGCGATTCGGTGAAGATCCTTCACCATCCGGATGCGCCGGCGTAGGAGGTCGTCCGTCGTGACCGTGGTGAAGGACCGCCATCGACGCGGCGAGACCGTGAAGGATCTCCATCGTTGCGCGAGGCAACGCGCAACCGGCGCCACGCGCCGATCGTGAAGGATCTTCACCATTCCGTGAGGTACCCCGCAACCGAGGCGGCGCCGGCTGGGTGCAAGCCTCCCACGCTCGCGATGGCCGCCGCCGGGCGAGCGGCCGCTTCGTTCGTGCCGCTCGAGTGACCGAGGAATGCTAGAACCTCGGCGATGCAATCGCGCGTGGTCTGGCGCCTGGCCCTCCTCTTGACCACGCTCGCGACCACGCTCGCGCCGGGATGCGCGATCGACACCGCGCCCGACGGCGCGCGCGCCACGCCCGCCGGTGATGGACCGAAGGTCGTCTTCGACACCGCGCGCCGGCCGCTCCCCGACATCCCGCAGCCCAACGACATCGCCACCTTCGCCGATCCCACGAGCCGCACCGGGCGGCGCATCAACGTGAGCCTCGTCTCCCCCACCCGCCTGGAGAGCGTGGCGCGTGAGGGCTTCACCTCGCTCGAGGGCTGGGGGACGTTCGCGCCGGTCACCGTGGCGTTCGCGAGCCCGCTCGACCTCGAGGACGTCGCGCGCCGCACCACCGGCGACTACGACCCGAGCGACGATCCGTTCTACGTCGTCGATCTCACCAGCGGTGTGCCCGTCATCCTCGACATGGGGAAGGGTAACTTCCCGCTCACCCTGGCCGATCGCACGAAGTACTGGGCGAACGATGGGCGCGCGAACGAGGACACGCTCATGTTCGAGACGGTCGAGGAGGGCTTCGGCCTGCCGAAGGGCGCCTACCGCGCCGACCTCGACACCGACTTCGACGGCGTGCTCGACCACCCCAACGTCCTTCGCCCCACCGGCCAGAACGCGCGCATCGAGGACGTGATCCCCTGGTACGAGCGCGAGAGCGACACGCTCATCCTGCGGCCCGTCGTCCCGCTCGAGGAGAAGCACGAGTACGCGGTGGTGCTCACCGATCGCCTGAAGGGGCTCGACGGCCAGCCGGTGCGCTCGCCGTTCGACGCCATCCACCACGCGCAGCAGCGCGCCGGCGCCGAGCGCCTGCGCACCATCCTCGGCGACCGCTCGCGCAGCGCCTACTACGGCGACGTCGCCGGTACTGGCCTCGATCGCGTCGCGTTCGTGTGGACGTTCACCACGC
>JAYTBL010001137.1:0-25965 GCA_043736975.1 Polyangiaceae bacterium | reverse complement strand
CGATCGACGTCGCCTACTTCCGCAACGCCGACGGGAGCGCGCTCAACGTGGAGCGTGACTTCGCGCCCCGCGCCGCCGAGCGGCCCTGCGCTCCCGGGCCCGTCCCCAAGAACGCCACCACCGAGTCGCTGGCGCTGCGGAAGCTGGTCTGCGACGCCGCCGACAAACAGCTGTTCCACCTCGCGCTCACGCCCGACCACGACCGCACCCATCGCGATCACTTCCACCTCGAGGTGACGCCGGGCGCGAGCACCTTCGTCGTTCGCTAGCGCGGAAGCGCGCTACACTGGCGCCCGGTAGCGTCGATGAACCCGCCTTCCAGCAAGCCCTCCGGAAACGCCGGCGAAACGCAGACCATCGACCTCCGCGACGTCGAGCTCCTCATGGCCGAAGCGAAGAGCGAGCGCTCGGAGCGCTCGCTGCCGCCTCCTCTTCCGCCCGAGGTGAGGGCCTCGCACATCCCCTCTGCACCGGAGGCGCCCGCCGGCCGGTCGACCGCCTTGTACCTGGTCGCGCTGCTCGTGTTCCTCGTGGTCGGCGTGGGCGGCGGTCTGCTGGTGGCGGTCAAGTTGCGCAAGCCCGCGGCCGCGCTGGCGGTGACGGCGCCCAGCGGCACCCCGCAGGCCGCGGTCATCACGATCCCCACGGTCGAGGTGGACGACGATCTCGACGGCGGCAAATAGCGTCATCCATTTGACGCCGAGAACGAGGGCGCGCGCGCCTGGCAGGCATGCTCTCCTGGTTCGATGAGGCTACTGGGGATTTGCGCGGCCGTCGCCGGCGGCTCGTTGGCGCTCGTCGTCGGGTGTAGCTCGGACGACGGCGCGGGTGACGGCAGCAGCAGCGGCGGCGCCTCCGACGATGCCGCCGTCACGCTCGGCGCCGATGCGTCGACCGGGACGTCGGGGACGAACGGGAGCGTCGGCAGCAGCGGCAGCAGCGGCAGCAGCGGCGGTAGCAGCGGTACCTCGGGGACGAGCGGCGGCTCTTCGTCGGGCTGCGGCGGGTCGGCCGCCGAGCCCGCGGCCGCCGCCACTGTGTCCGACTACATGGACAAGCTGCCGTTCAACAATCCCTCCGGCGCCAAGCGCGCCGCGATCATCGACGCCATCCTCAAGAGCTGCGAGGTCTTCAGCGCGACCGCGGCGAAGACCCCCGGCTGGGACCGCAAATACTGCTGGGCGCACCTCACCGCGGCCATCAACAAGGAGTCGAGCTACAACCCCGACTCCGCGGTTTCGGACGGCTACGGCACGCGGAGCACCTCCGCCGGCAAGGCCAACGATCCCACGGTCGGCCTGCTTCAGGTCCGGTTCAGCTCCACGGTCCGCGATTTCGTCGGGCTGGGGAACGCCGCCAACCTTTCGTGTGTAGGCTGCACGTTTCCCGCGGCCTTCGCGACCCACAAGAGCGAGAGCGGGGACTCCGCGTTCTGGGCGGTCAGCGGCCCGCAGCAGAACCTCGCGAAGATGAAGGACATCGCCTGCAACGTCGGGCTCGGCGCCTGGTACTACTATTACAACGCCTCCTCGAACGGGAAGGCGAGCGCGCCCACCTACCTCCAGGCGTACTGCGGCGGTGGCGGCACCGCCGGCAATCTGATCACCGGGCTGCTCTCGCACCTGAAAGGCCCCGAGTCGGGCAAGGGCGTGCTCGCCAACCAGGCGCAGCTGAACGGCCTCCAGACCACGAACAACGGCGCCTACCAGTACGTCACGCAGATCAAGTCGCAGTTCGACGCCATGGTCGGGCCCCTCAGCGGCAACCACCCGTTCTTCCTGACCCAGCCCCCGAACAAGGCGCGGTACTGCCAGTAGGCGCGCGCGTGGTAGGAGTGTCTCGTGGACGCTCATCTCATCCAGCTCGACCGCGACCATCCCGGGTTTCGCGACCTCACGTACCGGGCGCGTCGCGATGCCATCGCTCGCCTCGCGGGCGCGCACGAGCGCGGGCAGCCGCTGCCGCGCGTCGCGTACACGGCCGAGGAGGCGCGGGTCTGGGCCGTCGCCCTGGAGACGCTCGCGAAGCTGCACGTGCGCCTCGCGTGCCGGAGCTACCTCGCGGCGTGGGCCGCGCTCGACTTCACGACCACGCGCATCCCCCAGCTCGCCGAGGTCAGCGAGCGCCTCCGCAAGGCGACCGGCTTCACCTACGCGCCGGTGGCGGGCCTGGTCACGCCGCGCGCCTTCATGGAGCGCCTCGCCGATCGCACGTTCCTCGCGACGCAGTACATGCGCCACCCGAGCACGCCGCTCTACACGCCCGAGCCTGATCTGATCCACGAGCTGGTGGGCCACGCGCCCTCGCTCTGCGACGAGCGCTATGCGCGCGTCAACGAGCTGTTCGGCACCGCCACCCTCGCGGCCGACGAGGCCTCGGTGGAGCGCCTCATCCGCACCTACTGGTACTGCATGGAGTTCGGCGTGGTGCGCGAGGGCACGGCGCTCAAGGCGGTGGGCGCCGGGCTCCTCTCCTCCTTCGGCGAGCTCGCCCACTTCGAGGAGCGCGCCCAGCTCCTCCCTTTCGACCTCGAGGTCATCGGTCAGACGCCCTTCGACCCCACGCAGTACCAGTCGACGCTGTTCGTCGCCGCGTCGGAGCAGGAGCTGCTGTCCACGCTCACTTCGTGGCTCGGATCCCTGAGCTCCGGACCATCTGCTCGAGGTCGTTGAAGCGCTGCGCCAGCGCGCGGACCAGCGCGCCGGTCCAGCCCGAGAGGCCGAGCCCCTCGTTCATGGTCGCCTGATCGAGGACCAGCACCGTGACGTTGTCGACCGCCGCGACGGTCGCGGCGCGGGGCTCGAAGAGGATGAGCGCCATCTCGCCGAAGGCGTCGCCCGCCTCCATGATCGACAGCTGCTCCTCGACGCCGTCCACCGTGCGGTACGCGCGGCAGCGGCCGCTCACGATCATGTAGGCGGCGTCGCCTTTCTCGCCCTCGCGGATGATGGCCTCGCCGGGCGCGAACGTCTTGCGCGGCAGGTGCATGCCGCCGTGGAGGAACGCGCGCATCGCCTCCTGCATCTCGGTGACCGTCTGGTAGCGATCGGCGGGGTCGGGCTGCGTGGCGCGCTCCGCGACCGCGCGGATGCGGCGCGCGATGCCGTAGGGCTCGCAGGCCGCGTCGATCGAGACCACCTTGCCGGCCGCGGCGCGCTCCAGCGTGACGCGCTGATCGCGCTCCTTGCCGTAGGGGCCCTCGCCGCAGAGGATCTCGAAGAGCAGCGCGCCCAGCCCGAACACGTCGCTGCGTGAGTCGACCTCCTTCGGGTTGCCGCGCGCCTGCTCGGGGGACATGAAGTCGGGCGTGCCCACCGGGCCCTTGGCGTTCATCAGCGCGCCGGCGCCGGAGGCCGGCTCGGAGCGCGTGAGCTTCGCGAGCCCCCAGTCCATCAGGTAGACCTGGCCGAAGTCGCCCACCATGATGTTCGCGGGCTTGAGGTCGCGGTGGATGACGCCGCGATGGTGCGCGTAGGCAAGCGCATCGCAGACCTTGAGCAGGATCTCGATGCCGCCCTCGATGCGATCGATGGCGCCGGGCGGCCGCTGGCCGAGCCAGTCGCTGAAGGGCATGCCTTGCACGAGCTTCATCGTGAAGTAGGGGACGCCGCTCGCGTCCACCGCCAGCTCGTGGACCGGCACGATGTTCGGGTGCTCGAGCTGCCCGGTCATCTGCGCCTCGGCGATGAAGCTGTCGCGATAGAAGGCCTTGCTCGCGTAGTCCTTGTCGAGGCGCTTCAGCGCGACGTGCCGGAGCAGGTTGCAGTCGGCGGCCGGGTGCACGTGCCCCATCCCGCCGCGCGCCAGCTCGCGGTAGATGACGAGATGAGGAGGCGTCGGGATCTTCTCGGCCGCGATGACCTGGGGCGGAAGGTCGGAGGTCGCCGACACCGGGATGGTCTCGTGGACGCGGACGGGCTCGACCGGGGGCTGCGCGGAGGTTTTGCTCACTGCCCGAGCTTACCCCGAGCCGCGCCTCGCGGTCAGCCCCGGCGCTGCCTGATCACGTCGAGGGCCGCGACCCGGTACCCCTCGGCGAGGGTCGGGAAGTTGAACGTCGCCTCGATGAAGACGTCGACGTCGAAGCCCGCCAGCAGCGCCATCTGGCCGACGTGAACGAGCTCGGAGGCTCCCTCACCGACCACCTGTACGCCCAGCAGCTTGTGTCCGTCGGGCGAGGCCACGAGCTTGATCAGCCCCTCGCCGTAGGCGCTGACGTGGGCGCGCGCGATCTCGGAGTACGGCGCGCGGCCCACCACCGCGCCGCCGTGCTGGGTGATGGCCTCGGCCTCGCTGAGACCTACGCTGGAGATCTCCGGGATCGTGTAGGCGCAGAAGGGGATGGCCGCGGCCGCGGTGCGATCCTTGGGGAGGCCGAGCGCATGGCGTACCGCGCGCCGCCCTTGCTCCATCGCGGTCGAGGCGAGCGCGGGCGGCCCGACGATGTCGCCGACGGCGTAGATCGAGGGCACGCTGGTCAGGCCGTGCTCGTCGACCTCGACGAGGCCGCGCGCCGTGGTCTTCACGCCGATCTCCGCGAGCCCGATGCGGTCCACGTTCGCGATGCGCCCCATGGCGCACAGGATGGTGTCGGCCACCAGCGTGCGGCCGTCGTCGAGGAGGACCTCGCAGTGATCGACGCCGTCGTAGCGCGCGCTGGTGACGCGGGCGTCGGGCAGGAAGCGCGAGCCGGCGGCGTCGAACGACTTCAGGAACGCGCCGGTCAGCTCGGCATCGAGGAACCCCATGGGCCGCGGCCCGCGGTCGAGCATCGTGACCTCGACCCCGAGCGAGGCGAAGATCGACGCGTACTCGCTGGCCACGACGCCCGCGCCGAGCACGATGAGCGAGCGCGGCAGGTAGGTCATGGAGAGAACCGAGTCGCTGTCGAGCACGCGATCATGATCGACCGCCACCCCATCGGGCGTGCGCGGCCGCGATCCCGTGGCCAGCACGATGTGCTCCGCGCGCACGCGCTTGCCCGACCCGTTGGGCGCGGTGACCTCGAGCTCGCGCGGCCCGACGAAGCGCGCGTTGCCGTGCCAGATCGCGACGTCGTTCCGGCGCAGCTGCTCGCCGATGTAGCGCTGGTGCGCGCCGACCACCTCGTCGAGGCGGGTCATCAGGCTAGCCACCTCGAGGTCCTCGCGGAGCTCGACGCGGATCACGCCGCCGGTGCGGCGCTCGACGCTGCGGAGCGCCTGCGCGGTCTCGCGGAGGGTCTTGCTGGGGATGGTGCCGTGGCGCACGCACGCGCCGCCGCTGCGGGCCTCGCGCTCGATGACCACCACCGACTTGCCGGCCTTCGCCGCGCAGATGGCGGCCTTCTGGCCGGCGGGACCGCTGCCGATGATCGCGAAGTCGACCTCGGTGAAGTGGCTCATGAGAGCGCTCGCATCGTCTCGAGGACGATCTCGGAGCGCGCGAGCAGATCCTCGAGCTCGGTCCCGTAGAGGCTCAGGGTGGCGATGGAGGCGTGCGCCTGCACCGCCTCCAGCGCGGTGGTCTTGCCCTCCGCGCTGGCCGCCGCGAGCGTGTCCGCGAGCTGCACCGTGGCGACCGTCGCCTCCAGCGAAGCGCCGCCGCCGGCCGCGGCGATGGCCTCGGGGGTGGCATGATGGAGGCGGATGGCCGCGACCACGCGCGCCGGGAGCCCCCAGCGGAGCGCGATGTCGGCCCCGACGCCGTCGTGCAGGCGGGCGAGGTGTCGGTCGACCTCATCCGGGTTCGCGGGGGCCGAGGTCTTCTCGACCGCGGCCGCGAGCTGCCAGAGCGTGGGCATCGCGACGTCTTCGAGGAGGCCGCACAGGAACGCCTCCTCCACGTTCATCCTTCGCTGGCGCGCGATTTCTTGCGCCCAGAACGCGGTCGCGACGGCGTGGGTGCGGAGGCGCTGCGCGGCGCCCTTGCGCGCCGCGCACGCGAAGACGCCCGCCCGGCAGCTCACGAGCAGCGCGATCTGGCGGGTCTGGCTGGTGCCGAGCCGCGCCAGCGCCTGCGGCAGGCTCACGATCGCGGAGCGCGACCCGAAGGCGGGGCTGTTGGCGAGGCGGAGGAACTGCGCCGCGAGCGCGGGATCACGACGCACGATCTCCGCGAGGTGGCGCATGTCGCAGTCTTCCCCCTCGCAGGCGTCGATCACCTTGCGCGCGGCCTCGGGAAAGACCGGCACGTCGAGCTCACCCGCGGCCACGGAACGTTCGAGGCTCTCGGCAAACGCGACTTGCACAGGAGAGAGGTACGTCGCGTCCCAGGCTGCGGTTAAGCGAGGATTGAAGCCTGGTGGTGCGCCTGCGATCCACGACGACTCGTCACTCGCGAGGTAATCGAGACGCGGAAAGTTGCGACGGATGTGGAACTAACATCCCCAGAACCCATGGGAGACGCGAAGAGTCGTAGCTGGTTGTTCCTCGGCGCAGGCGCGCTCACCCTTGCGGCGGTCTTCGCCCAGGGCTGCGGTGAGTCCGGCGATCCTTCGGAGTTCGTCGATCCCAACGCCGGCACCAGCGGCAACGTCGGGCCGAACGGTCCTGGCTTCCTGGACTCTCGCGACGGCAGCACCGAGGGCGGCGGCGAGGACCCGCTCAAGAACAGCTGCGCGACGGCCTCCGCCGAGGCGAAGCGCCTGCCGGTCTACATGCAGTTCATCATCGACGGCTCGGGCAGCATGGATGGCTCCGACGGCGTCGGCTTCATCCCCGGCGAGCGCGAGCCCGACCCGCTGAGCCCTGGTCGCGACACCGGCAAGAAGTGGATCGCGGTGCGCGGCGCGCTGCAGGCGTTCTTCGACGATCTCGCGGCGAAGCCCGACCCGAGCTTCGCGGTCGGCATGTACCTGTTCTCGAGCACGGCGCTGAAGCCCGCCACCGCGGTCGACGTGCCGATCAAGTTCGTGGACACGGCGCAGGCCGCGGCGCTCAAGGGGCGCCTCGCGCCGCCGGTGTTCCCGAACGGCGGCACCCCGCTCGGGGCGAGCATCGACGGTCAGCTCGGCATCTTGAAGGCGTATACGCCGAGCGCCCCGGTGCAGACCGGCGGCAAGTACGTGCTGGTCGCGATGACCGATGGGATCCCCACCGACAGCAAGGCGGCCTGCCTCGCGTCGATCGCGGCCGCGAAGAGCGGCACGCCGCCAGTGGCAACGTTCGCGGTGGGCGTCGGCAACGAGGACGCGAACCCCGCGACCGTCTACGACGAGGCCTTCATGAAGGACCTGGCGCAGTCGGGCGGCACCGCGGTGCCGGGCTGCAATCCGAGCTGGGGCAACGCCGACAAGACCGGCAAGCCGTGTCACTTCCAGATCACGCCCGGCACCAAGACCGCCGCCCAGATCCGCGCCGACTTCCTCGCGGCCATCAACGCCATCCGCGACGCGGTCGCGAGCTGCGAGTTTCCGCTCACCAAGCCCGCGGGCGCCGGCGAGATCGATCCCGCGAACGTGAACGTGGTGATGACCAGCGGCGGCGTCGACAAGACGCTCCCGCTGAACCCCACCGACGGCTGGAGCTACGACGACCCGATCAACCCGTCCAAGGTCTTCCTCCACGGCAAGGCGTGCGACGCGCTGAAGGCTGACCCCGCCGCCAAGATCAAGATCGTGATCGGCTGCAAGACCCTCACCGACCCGACGAAATAGCGCCCTCGCCGCCCGCGAACACCGCGACCGATTCGCTACGGTGGGCGCATACCGTTGATGAACATCCTCCTCGTGGGCGCCGGCGCGGTCGGGCAGGTGTACGGCTACCACCTGCAGCGCGGGGGAGCGCGCGTCGCCTTCTTCGTGCGGCCGAAGGCTGCGGCGGCGTGCGAGCGCGGGATGGTCCTCTACGCGCTCAACACGCGCGCGCCGCGCGTCCCGATCCGCTTCGAGGCCGCCGCGGTCTTCACGTCGCTCGACGAGGTCGCGAAGGAGACCTGGGACGAGGTCTGGTTCTGCGTCCCAGCGAATGCCGTGGAAGACGCGTGGCTCGCCTCGATCGCGACGGCAGTGGGACAGGCGCGGATCGTCGCGCTGCCGCCAGGCCTCGAGTCGGAGCAGCGCATTCGCCGTGCGTTTCCCGGGCGTGACGTGGTGCCGGGGTTGATCGGCATGGTCAGCTACCAGACGCCGCTGCCCGGCGAGATCGTCCCCGAGCCTGGCATCGCGTTCTACTTCGCCCCCGGCGTGCCCACGGTGCTCGGCGGGCCGCTCGGCAAGGCGGTCGCCGCCGAGCTGAAGGCCGGCGGCTGCCCCGCCGTGGCCAAGCCCGACGCCGGCGTGAGCAGCGCCTTCGGCAGCGCCATCCTCATGCCCACGGTGGCGGGCCTCGAGGCGGCGGGCTGGTCGCTCCGAGAGTTCCGCCGGAGTGACGTCCCGAAGCTCGTGGTGCGCGCCGCGCGCGAGGCGGTCGCGATCACGGCGGCGAAGGTTGGCACGCGCGCACCACTTGGCCTCCTCCTGCTCTCCGCCTTCGCGCTGCGCGTGGCCGCCTGGCTGTTGCCGAAGATCGCGTCGTTCGACGTCGAGGCGTACCTGAAGCACCACTTCGTCAAGGTGGGCGATCAGACGCGCCTGATGTTCAGCCAGTACGCGAAGGACGGCGCGGCCAATGGCCTGAAGAGCGATGCGCTCGCCGCGCTTCTGGAGCGCGCCGAGGCCGCGCACCGCGACTGAGCCGCGGTTCAGAGCTCGAGAAGGATGCCGACTAACGTCGCCTCACGACCAGCACGTCGCCGCGGCTGCCGTTAGCCACGAAGCCTCTCCCTGGCCGTGGCGATCGATGGGATGTCAACTGGGGGACCTCAGACGAGGACCCCTCAGCGGATTGTGTCGACGTGCGCTTCCCACTCGCGGCCCTCGAAGAGCGTGACCGTGAAGCGCGCGGGCGCGTCGCCGTCCAGGCAGCGCACGTTGACGTCGACGCCGTCGGGATGAGAGCGCGGGATGTAAAAGGGGTGGACGCCGCACGCGCTGCAGAACGTGTGCTTCGCGACGCCGGTGTTGAAGCTGTACGTCGTGAGATCGCCCTCGCCGGCGAGCAGCGTGAACGCCTCCTTCGCGACGATGAGATGGAGGAAGCCCTTCATCGTGCAGATCGAGCAGTTGCAATCGAGCGCCGCGAGCTGCTCGGTGCGCACGCGAAAGCGCACCCGCCCGCAATGACAGCCGCCGTCGAAGGTGTGGGCAGCGGCCATCTCGCCGCGAGCATCGCACCTTCAGGCGAGGTCGAACACCAGGACCTCGCCGCCGTCGACGCCCTCGATCTTCACGCTCTTTTGGTCGGAGATCCCGGCGCCATCGCCCGCCGAGAGCTCCTTGCCCTCGATGCGGACCTTGCCGCGTGCGACGTGTACCCAAACGTGACGGCCCTCGCGGAGCGGCAGCTCGGTCGACTCCCCGGCGTCGAAGAGCCCGGCGTGCAGGAACGCGTCGCTGTGGACGGTGACGCTGCCGTCGCGCCCATCCGGCGATGCGACCACGCGGAGCTTGCCGCGCTTGTCGGCCTCGGCGAACGCCTTCTGCTCGTAGCCCGGCTGGATGCCCTGCTTCGCCGGCATGATCCAGATCTGCAGGAAGTGCACGGGGTCGGTCTTCGAGGCGTTGAACTCGCTGTGCCGCACGCCGGTGCCGGCGCTCATCCGCTGGACCTCGCCCGGCTTGATCACCGAGCCCGTGCCCATCGAGTCCTCGTGCTCGATGCCGCCCTCGAGGACGTAGGAGATGATCTCCATGTCGCGATGCGCATGCGTCCCGAAGCCCTGCGCCGGAGCGACGCGGTCCTCGTTGATCACGCGGAGCCCGCGGAAGCCCATGTGCTTCTCGTCGTAGTAGTCCGCGAACGAGAAGGTGTGGTGCGAGTCGAGCCACCCGTGCTGCGCGTGGCCTCGTTCCCCAGCCGGTCGAATGTTCATCATCTTCTCACTCCTGTTCTCTCTGACCGCTTCATCATGAGGCCGAGTGACCATCCCGGAAATCGGTAATCGATTGACGTTTACCATCTCCAGATGAGATGGTTGGCCCATGTACGATCCCGTGACGCTGGACCAGCTCCGCGCGTTCGTCGCCGCCTCGGAGGAGGGGAGCTTCTCCGCCGCCGCGCGGAAGCTGAAGCGCGTGCAGTCGGCGATCAGCACCGCGATGGCAAACCTCGAGGACCAGCTGGGCGTGCCGATCTGGGACCGCGCGACCAAGATCCCGAAGCTCACCGAGCAGGGGGTCGCGCTGCTGGGCTCGGCGCGCCGCGTGCTTGCCGAGGTCGACGGCCTGCGGCGCCTCACCGCCGGGATGGTGATGGGCATCGAGGCCTCGGTCTCGCTGTGCCTCGACGCGCTCTTTCCGCTCGGCGCCCTCATCGATCTCTGCGCGGCCTTCGCGAAGGAGTTCCCGGCCGTCGACCTCCGGATCGACACCCAGGTGATGTCGGCGGTGTCGGCGCGCGTCCTGGCCGGCAAGGCCACGCTCGGGGTCGCGAGCCCGCTCGGCATCGCGAAGGGGCTGGAGCGTCAGGCGCTGGCGTCGATCCGCATGCTGCCGGTGGTCAGCCCGAAGCACGCGCTCGCCGCGCGCAAGGGCCGCATTCCCTCGAAGTTCTTCGCGGACTGCGTGCAGCTCGTGCTCTCCGAGCGCAGCGATGCCGGCGTCGCCGATCAGGCCGTGCTCTCGCCGCGCACCTGGCGGGTCGCCGATCTCCATACGAAGCACATGATGCTCCGCGCTGGCCTCGGTTGGGGGAACCTGCCCGAGCACGTGGTGCGCGACGACCTGCGGGCGCGCCGGCTCGTGGCTATCCAGCCCGCGGCCTGGGGCAAGGACGAGCACACGCTGCACCTCTCCGCGGTCTATCGCAGCGATACGACGTTCGGACCCGCGCATCGCTGGCTTCTCGAGCAGCTCGCGATCCATTGCGCCAAGGAGCTGCATCGCCGGTGGCGTTCCACTTCGTAAGCTGCTCGAATCAGCGAGGGGATGGCCTTCGGATGATCCGGTGCCCGAGGTGCGCGACAGCCTGTGACGAGACGCATCGCTTCTGCCACGCATGCGCGGCTGCGCTCGGCCGGCGTCCCGGCGAGGATCCGCTCCTCGGCGTCACGCTGCCGGGCGGCTATCTGATCCGCGAGCTCATCGCCGAGGGCGGGATGGGCCGGGTGTACCGCGCCGAGCAGGCCGCGCTCGAGCGCGAGGTGGCGGTCAAGGTCATCCACCCTCATCTCGCGGGCGACCCCGACGTCGCGCTGCGCTTCCTCGTGGAGGCGCGGGCGGCGAGTCGCCTGACGCACCCCAACGCCGTCACCATCTACGCGTTCGGCAACATGCCGGCGGGGCAGCCCTACCTGGTCATGCAGCTGCTGGGCGGCAAGCAGCTGAGCCGCGTACATGAGGAGGAGGGGCCGCTGCCGGTCGACCGGATCGTCGACATTCTCACCCAGGTCCTCGGCGCGCTGGAGCAGGCGCACGCGCAGTCGATCGTCCACCAGGACGTGAAGCCCGACAACATCCTCGTCGAGCGCCTGCGGTCGCGCGGCGACCTCGTGAAGGTCATCGACTTCGGCCTGGCGCACCTCCTCGCAGAGACGTCCGACTTGTTCAACACGCCGCTCGCCGGGACGCCGTCGTACATGAGCCCGGAGCACGCGCGCGGTGAGCGGGTGGACGGCCGGAGCGACGTCTACTCGGTGGGCGTCATCCTCTACCAGCTGCTCACCGGGCGCCTGCCGTTCGAGGCTGCGACCTCCACGCAGACGGTGCTCGAGGTGCTCAACGCCACGCCCGTCGACCCGCGCGATCGCGCGCCCGAGCGCAGCATGCCGGACGCCCTCGCCGAGACGACGATGCGCGCGCTCGCCAAGAACCCGAACGAGCGGCAGCAGACGGCGGCCGACCTGGCGTACGAGCTCACGCGCGCGGTGCCCCTGCGCCGTCCCAGCGCCCATTCGGTGCCACCGCCCGCGCCGCCGCCGCTCGTGTGCTCGGTGTGCGGCGCGGCCAATCCCCAACGGCGCGCGTTCTGCGGCGAGTGTGGAGCCCCAGCTGCGATCCCCAAGGAGACTCTCTTCCGAGAGTGACGAGACGAACGATGCCCGAGACCACCGCCGCTGCGCTCCTCGATGCCGCGAGGATCCTCCTCGGAGCCCCCGTGCGCGGAGCTCACGAGGACGCGCGCTTCGTCGAGGCGGGCTCGGAGCTCGTCGTCCTCACCGATCCTGGACGCTGCCTCATTGGCGAGGCCATCGCGCTCGCGGCCCGTGAGGTCCAGGCGCGCGCCACCGTGGTGATCCTCGATCGTCAGGACAGACCGCTGCGCACCCTGCCGCCGGAGGCACGCGCGGCGCTGGCGAGCTCCTCGGCGGCGGTGTTCGTCGCGGCCGCGCCGGCCGGTGAGCGCTCGCTGCGCGAGCAGATCTCCGCCATCGTGAAGGCACGGGAGATGCGCTACGCGCGCCTGCCCGACGTCTCGGAAGCGGCGTTCGTGAACGGGCTACGGCTCGATCACCGTCAGGTCCTGACCATCGGCCGCGCGCTCGAGGCGCGCGCGGAGCGCGGGAGCGTCCTCGAGGTCACGAGCGCCGCGGGGACGTCGCTGCGCATCGAGGTCACCCCGCAGGCGTGGGTCGAGCGGCTCGGCGAGATCGTGCCCGGCGGCACGGTGGGCTTCCCCGCCGGCGCGCTCTACACGTCGCCGGAGCGCATCGAGGGGACGTTCGTCGCCGATGCGTCGCTCGGCGAGTTCTTCGGCCTTCGCGAGGGCGTCCTCGAGGCGAAGCCGGTGCGGTTCGAGATCAGGGGCGGGCGCGTCACCGCGGTCCACGCGCCGCACTGCCCGGCGCTCGAGTCCGACGTGCGTGCGCTCCTCGCGTTCGCGGAGAACTCGAACCGCGTCGGCCTCGTGGTGCTGGGCGTCAACCCCGGCATCGAGCGCCCGTCGGGGGACGCGGGCGTCGATCAGTGCCTCCCCGGGCTCCATCTCGGGCTCGGCGACCCCGGAGGCAAATCGACGGCCGTGGCCTGGAAGGCGCGGACCGCGTTCGCCGCGTGCCAGAAGGGCAGCCGCGTGCTGGTGGACGGGCAGGTTCTCTACGAAGGCGGGCGTATCGTGGCGCCCCCGTCGCCACATTGAGGTAGAGAGAGCGCGATGCGGGCCACGGGGGCGGAGGAGCTGCAGGAGGAGATCCTCCGGAAGAAGGCGGAGCAGCGCGTCGGCACCACCCTGCGCGGAAAGTGGCGGCTCGACTCGCTGATCGGGCTCGGCGGCATGGGCGCGGTCTACCGCGCAACGCACCGCAACGGCATGCGCGGCGCGGTGAAGCTCCTGCACCCCGAGCGCGCGGTCGACGAGGAGGTGCGACGGCGCTTCCTGCGCGAGGGCTACCTCGCGAACAAGGTCGAGCACCAGGGCGCGGTGCGCATCCTCGATGACGACGAGGCCGAGGGCACGGTCTTCCTCGTCATGGAGCTGCTCGAGGGCATGACGCTCGAGCAGCAGGCGTTGAAGGCCGGCGGCGTGCTCGCGGCGGACGTCGCGATGCTCGCCGTCGACCAGCTGCTCGATACGCTCGCGGCCGCGCATGACAAGGGGATCGTGCACCGCGACCTCAAGCCGGCGAACCTCTTCGTCACGACGGCGGGGCGCCTCAAGATCCTCGACTACGGGATCGCCGCCCTGAACGAGCCGGCGAGCGACTCCCGCACCGCCACCCAGACCGGGATCGGCATGGGGACGCCCGCCTTCATGGCGCCCGAGCAGGCACGCGGGCGGTGGGACGAGGTCGATGCGCAGAGTGATCTCTGGTCCCTCGGCGCGACGATGTTCTGGCTGCTCACCGGCACCACCGTGCACGACGAAGGGACCGTCCAGGAGCAGCTCGCGGCGACGTTCACGGTGCCGGCGCGGCAGGTGCGCAGCGTCGAGCCGAGCGTGCCGCTGTCGCTCGCGGTGGTCGTCGACCGCGCGCTCCAGCTCGACAAGAAGAGCCGCTGGAAGGACGCGCGCGCCATGCGCCGCGCGACGCGCACCGCGTTCGCGCAGATCTACAACAAACCGCTCCCCGCGGCCGGGGGCTCGAGCTCGGCCTCGTCCAACGCGGAGACCCTCGCGCCGGCGTCGCGATCACCGGCTTCGGTGCCGGTGACGCCGCTCAAGAACACGCTCACCGCGACGGAGGCGGCGGTCCTCGCGTCCGCGCCGTCGCGCCGTCGCCTCTACCTGCTCGCGGGCGTCGCGTGCGTGCTCGCGGGGCTCGCGTTCTACCTCGGCTCCGCGCGCGAGAAGACGCCGCGTCGAGACCTCGCGAGCGGGTCGGGCTCTGCGTCCACGTCGGCCTCGCTGCCCCCTGCGGCCTCGCCGCTTCCTCCGCCGAGCGAGCGCTCCGGCGCCGTCACGGCGCCGAGCCGCGACGCGGTCACGTCATCGTCGGCGTCCGCGGTTCCCGTTGGCCGCGGCGCCGGACCCGGGGTGCCGGCGTGGCTGGAATCCGCCTCCAAGGACGCCGGTAAGCGCCCGGACGCACGTCCCATCGAGGACTCGATCTACTGACAGCGCAGCGATCCTGGCAGGCCATGGTATCGACCCGCCCCCGATGCGATTGCCCCTCGTCCTCGCCGTGCTCCTCGCGTGCGGCCTCGCCGCACCCGTCGCGTCCGCGGAGCCCGTGAAGACGTGGTGCGCGCCCGAGCTCGTCGAGCTCTCGGATCACGTCTGCTATCTGGACGGCGGCGCGCCCGAGGGCGGACGGCGCACGCTCGTCGTCTACCTGCACGGCGCGCTCGCCACGAAGCCCGGCTTCGCATGGATGCAGCAGCGCGCGATGGCGACGTACGCGAAGAGGCACGGCTTCACGGTCGTCATCCCGACGGGGCCGAGTGACGGGGTCGGCTTCGTCTGGCCCGCCTCGGCGAAGGAGCTGAAGGAGAAGGAGCCGGCGGTGCTCGCGGGGCTCGCGAAGGCGCGCGCCGACGTCGCGCAGCGGGTGGGGCACGGGTTCGACGAGACGTTCGTGGTCGGCTTCTCGAGCGGCGCGTACTACGCGAGCTCACTGGCGCTGCGCGGCGCGCTCGACGTCGACGGCACCATCGTCCTCGCGGGCGGCGCGGGCTGGGTAGCGCCGGCCGAGGGCAAGCGCGCGCCCGTGTTCGTCGGCGTCTCGGGCGCCGATCCGCTGAGCGCCGCGCACTCGCGAGGGCTCGCGGGCACGCTGGCGATGCTCCACTGGACGGCGCGTGCGGAGGAGCGGGCCGTCGGCCACGGGGTCGATCCGGTCTTCATCTCCCACGGAATCGCGTGGCTGCGCGATCGCACGGCGCGGGCTATCGCAACCAGCGCGGTTCGCTAGGATGCCGCGCATGCGCGCGCTTCATGGTCGCCTCCGGCTCGCTTCGGTCGCTCTGCTGGTGGTCGGGGCGGCGCTCGTGGCGCACGGCGCGCTGGCTGACGATCCCAAGCCGCTCACCTTCGAGTGGCGCGAGGTGGGCACGAACCACTGGCAGATCAAGACCGCGCCCGGCGAGGCGCCCGACGTCACGGACGCCGCCGAGGGAAACCGCGGCACGTGCGCGCCCGGCATGGTCGACGTGAAGGGCAAGTTTCGCCTCACCGAGATCGGCGACGAGCTGCAGAAGGCCATCTGCACCAAGTGGATCAACAAGGAGTTCCCCGAGCGCTGCGCCACCTTCGACAAGGACAAGTGGGCGGCGGTCCGCGCCAAGCTCGCGACCAAGGACCTGCACTTCTGCATCGATCGCTTCGAGTACCCGAACCGCAAGGGTGAGTATCCGGTCATCTACGTCAACTGGCACGAGTCGGTGAAGATGTGCGCGGCGCAGGGCAAGCGCCTGTGCAGCGAGGACGAGTGGACGTTTGCCTGCGAGGGCGAGGACGCGCTGCCGTACCCCTATGGCTACGATCGCGATGCCGCCGCGTGCCTCGTCGACAAGCCCTGGCGCGCGTTCGATCCCGAGTCGTACGCCGGCAAGAAGGACGCGATCATTCGCGAGCTCGACAAGCTGTGGCAGGGCGTCCCCTCGGGCTCGCTCGCCAAGTGCAAGAGCCCGTTCGGCGTCTACGACATGACGGGCAACGTCGACGAGTACACGAAGTCGCTGTCGCCCAAGGGGAGCCCCGCGACTCTGAAGGGCGGCTACTGGGGCCCGGTCCGCACGCGCTGCCGCCCGACGACGCGCGCCCACGGCCCGGAGCATGCGTTCTACCAGCAGGGATTTCGCTGCTGCAAAGACGGCATCTGAGGGCCGCTCCGGTGGATCCACCGGGGGGACCGTGGCGCGGGGCCGCGGGCGGTCCTCCTCTGGCCGCGGTCCGCTGTCTCGCTGCGCGCTCAGGGGATCCCGCGCACCGCCGCCCCGCTCAGGCGGTGGCCACCGAGAGTGGTGGCCACGAACCCGTTCTGACGGCCCACACTCCCCCGCGGGTCCCCAGGTGGTGCCGCTACCGTCGACCTCCGCGCTGACGTTTCCGATGCTACCTACGCGGCCAGAGGAGGCCCGCCCGCGGCCCCGCGCCACGGTCTTCGCCCTCGGAGGACATGACGCGGGGCCGATGGCTCGGAGGATGCGTTGTAGTGGCAGGGGATTCGTTGTTGTAAGGACAGTTGATGAAGGTCGAGGACCCGAGCAAGGTGGCGGGGAAGGCGCGCCGCGCGCTGCTGAGGGCGGGCGAGGCGCTGATCGCCGAGGAAGGCTTCGCCGCGGTGACGCCGCGCGCGATCGAGGAGCGCGCGAGGCTGGGGCCAGGGGCCTTCGAGGAGCACTTCGCGACCACCGCCGATCTGCTGCGTGCGCTGTCGAGCGCGTTCGCGGAGCAGATGATCACGGTGATCGAGCAGTCGACGCGCTCGGGGATCTGGAAGGGGGCGCCGGCGCGGGACGTCGTGGAGGTCGCCGTGCGCTCGATCCTGGACGTGGTGCTCGATCGCGCCGGCCTCGTGCGCGCGTTCCTGACGCAGACCTCCGATGCCTCGCTCGCCGCGGATCTGCGGCGGGCGGGTACGCATCTCTCGCGCTGCCTCGTCACGGTGATGGCGGAGTGCTCGGGCGCGCCGGCGCGACCGAGCCGGGCGATCGCGTTCTCGCTGCTGGTATCAGTGGCGCTGGCGCACCACACGATCCTCGTGGGCGACGACTGGTCGGGCGTGGCGTTCACGAAGGAGCAACTGGCAGAGGAGACGTCACGGCTGGTGTGCGCGTATCTGGGGCTGCAGCCGACGATCGCGATCCGCGAGGATTCGCCGGATCAAGCGCGCACCGAGACGATCGCGGCGCTGGGGCGGCCGCCGCGCTGAAGCGGCGTTCCGGTGCATCCCGCGGGGGGGGGGACCGCGGCGCGGGGCCGCGGGCGGTCCTCCTCTGGCCGCGGTCCGCTGTCTCGCTGCGCGCTCAGGGGATCCCGCGCACCGCCGCCCCGCTCGGGCCGCGGCCACGGGGAGCGGTGGCCACGAACCCGTTCTGACGGCCCCCGCTTCCCTGCGGGTCCCCAGGCGGTGCCGCTACCGTCGACCTCCGCGCTGACGTTACCGCTGCTACCTACGCGGCCAGAGGAGGCCCGCCCGCGGCCCCGCGCCCCGGTGTTCGTCCTCGGAGGGACACTTCGCTGGGCGGGCTAGCTTCGAGGCTTGAAGAGCGCCTTCGCGGCGAGCTAGCCGAAGGCCCGAGTCTGGCGCTCCGGTGGATGAGCCAGGCATTTCGTCGCGAGTCACAGCTCCTTGCGCGGCGGCCTCAGCCCCGAGGTCGCGTCGAGCACCGACGGCGCTTCGGCACAATGCACCGTGATCGTGTCCGCCCTGTAGAGGCCGCCGCCGCGCGCGAACCACCCTGCGAAGGTATTCAGCAGGCCGTTCTCGAACGAGACCTTGCGGTCGATCTGGGCCCACCCCTGCGGACACACCGTGTTTCGCTGCACGGGTTTGTCGACCACCACGACGTCGCCCGCGATCGCGCTGTGCATCCGCTCGTCGTAGCCGTCGGCGGCCTGCACCTCTACCGGCTTGCCGTTCACGATGGTGAAGTTGTGGCAGCCGCAGGCGAGCAGACCGATCGCGAACCCAACGACGTGAACCAGCTTCATTCGGCCCACTCTCCCTCTGCCGCGCACGTCACGTAGATCTTCTCCGGCGAGTAGATGCTGAGCGTGATGCCGCGCGCTATCGCCGTGCCGACATTCGTACCCGTGGCGACCTCGCGGACCTCACCGTTCGGACAGTATTCACGTACGTCGATCTTCGCCTTGCCGGCGGGACCCCAGAAGAAGAACGATCGCCACTCGTCGTGCTTCGTGCCGGGCGTCACCGAGGCGTCCTGGAGGCGCGTCGAATAGCAACCGGTGCTCGACAGCGCCAGCGCAGCTACCGCAAACAACACCGAGAGTCGTGACTTCATCGAATGAGGGCTCCTCGTACTGCAGGTGCGCAGCCTCGGATGCGAGAGGCATGCCGCAGGTGGGAACCAGGGAATGCCGAGGAAAGTGCGGCCTGGACGGCAGAGCGAGAACGCCTGATTGCGTAGGCGATCTCGAATCCGCACGCCAGATCTGCCGGCGGTCTCGATCGACCGCCGCTCGCCGATCTCGAAACCGAGGTGGAGCTGCCTCAGTCGGGGGC
The DNA here is from genome assembly GCA_043736975.1 of Polyangiaceae bacterium. GTDB lineage: Bacteria > Myxococcota_A > Polyangia > Polyangiales > Polyangiaceae > Labilithrix. Next base: position 7,383 of record JAYTBL010001137.1, on the reverse strand, counting down.
GCAGGTCCCGTAGGCGCTCGTGCAGTGCTGGCCAGCGGGACAGGCGTGAGCGCAAGCCCCGCAGTTCGCGGAGTCCTGCGCGAGGTCGACACACGCCACCGAGCCGTCGACCGGGCAGAGGATGCTCTCGCGCGAACCGCCGCACGTCGCACGGCATGTGCCGTAGGGAGGTTCGAAGTCCCTTTGGACGCACAGCTGATCGGGGGGGCAGGCCATGCTGCAAGGACCGCATCCCCCCGCGTTGACCGGGAGGGACGATCGCATCGAGAAGCACTTGTTCAGCGGGGCGCAGAAGAGATCGCCCGCTTGGCAAACGCAGTTGCCACCCGAAAGCTGCCGCGGCGGAGGGCAGTCGTTCGCTCCTCCCGCGGCGTCGGTCGCTGCATCGCGCTCCACCGCGCCAGCTTCGAAGTCGCCGGCGCCCGCGACGAGGCTCGGGCTGGCCTCGTCGCAAGCGGCGAGCGCGAGGGCCGCGACGCCAGCAGAGAGGATCACGAAGATGACCGTGCGCACCAACGTCACATAGCGCAGCTCATGACGCGGCTGGCGATTCGTGTCCGCTATTTCCCCTTCGCGCGGCCAACGGTAGCGGCACGCCTGGGGACCCGCAGCGGAGCGTGCGCCGCAAGAAAGGATGCGTAGCCCCCCGCCCTCGGTGACCACGAGCCGGGCGGGGCGGCGGTGCGCGGGATCTCCCGAGCACGCAGCGCGACAGCGGACCGCGTGCGGAGGAGGTCCGCTCCCCTCTGCAGCTCCCCAACCCCGGAGCGCCGCTACGAGCCTGGCTTGCGGCCCTCGAGCGCGCGGTCGAGCCCGAACGCCGCGCTGATGAGCGCGAGGTGCGTGAACGCCTGGGGGAAGTTGCCGAGCGCCTCGCCGCTCGCGCCCGTCTCCTCCGAGTAGAGGCCGACGTGGTTCGCGTAGCCGAGCATGCGCTCGAAGACGAGACGCGCCTGCGCGAGGCGCGCCGGATCGCTCTGCCCCGCGCGCGTCATCGCCTCGACCAGCCAGAACGTGCACATGTTGAACGTCCCCTCGCCGCCTTCTTGCCCGTCGTCGGTGGAGTCGGCCTGGTAGCGAAAGACCAGGCTGTCCGAGACCAGGCCGCCCTCGGCAGGCGCCGCTGCGATCGCATCGAGCGTGGCCAGCATCCGTGGGTCGGTGGGCGAAATGAAGAAGACCAGCGGCATGATCAGGTTCGATGCATCGAGCTCCTCGCTCCCGAAGCTCTGTACGAACGTCGCGCGCTCGGTGCTCCAGCCCTTCTCCATGATGGCCTCGTAGATCGCGTCGCGCGCCTCGAGCCAGCCGGCGCGGTCGGCAGGGAACGAGCGCTTGTCGGCGAGCCTCAGCCCGCGATCGATGGCGACCCAGCACATCAGCTTCGAGTAGACGAAGTGCCGGCGCCCGCCGCGGACCTCCCAGATCCCCTCGTCCTCCCGGTTCCAGTTCTCGCAGACCCAGTCGACGAGCCGTCGCAGGTGCGTCCAGAGCTCGTAGGAGATCGGCTCGCCGTGCTTGTTGTAGAGGTACACGGCGTCCATCAGCTCGCCGTAGATGTCGAGCTGCAGCTGGTCGTAGGCGCCGTTGCCGATGCGGACCGGTGAGGCGCCGCGATAGCCCTCGAGGTGGTCGAGCGTCGTCTCCGCGAGGTCGTGACGCCCGTCGATGCCGTAGACGATCTGGAGAGGCGCCTCGCCCGGCTTCTCCTCGCGGCAGCGTGCCTCCAGGAAGCCCATGAACGCGCGCGCCTCCTCGGTGAAGCCGATGCGCAGGAAGGCGTAGAGCGTGAACGCAGCGTCGCGGATCCACGAGTAGCGATAGTCCCAGTTGCGCGATCCGCCCGGGGACTCGGGCAGGCTGCAGGTCGGCGCCGCGACGATGGCGCCCGTCGGTTCGAACGTCAGCAGCTTCAGCGCCAGCGCCGCGCGCTGCACCTCCTCGCGCCAGCGCCCGGTGTACGTGCACTGGCTCAACCAGCGCTGCCAGAACGCGACGGTCTGCTCGAAGAGCGTCTGCACCTCGCCCGCCGAAGGTGGCGCGCCGCACGACGCGCCGCCGCCCACGCGGCGAAGCACGAACACCACGCGCTCGCCCTCGACGAGCTCGAACTCGCCCGAGGCGCCGCGGGCGCAGGCGGTGAGGGGCACGTCGCTCGAGAGGCCGAGCGTGAACCCGGGACCGTCGAAGGTGGCGCCATGCTCGGTCACGCGCGTCTCGTGGGTGGCGCGCGCGTACTCGAAGGCGGGAAAGCACTCGAGGCGAAAGCGCATCGAACCGCGCACGATGCGTACGCGACGAACGAGCTGCTCGTGCCACCCGGGCGCGGCGGAGACGCCCGCCGGCATGAAGTCCTCCATCTCCGCGACGCCGCGTTCGCTCATGAAGCGTGTCACCAGCACGTTCGTCTCCGGCCAGTAGAACTGCTTCGTCGAGACGCCGCGCTCGTCGGCGGGGGCGATCCGGAAGTGGCCGCCCTTCTCGTCGTCGAGGATGGCGCCGAAGAGGCTGGGCGAGTCGAAGTGGGGGAAGCAGAGCCAGTCGATCGAGCCGTTCGTACCGACGAGCGCCACGGTGCGCATGTTGCCGATGACGCCGTGCGCCTCGATGGGTAGGTACGCCATGAGGCTCCATCGTACGCGCAGCCCGACGACCGGCGCCGGAGCCGCTGTGTCGCAGCATCGGGCTGCAGCTGGGCCGTGACCGCGGTTTCACACCATCGCGCCGCGATCGCGTGCCAGGCCGCAAATCGAGGCCTTTCCCGCGCCGGCGGGAATGGTCTGGGGGTTGCTAGCTCCGCCATTCATATGCGCCTTGCTTCGACTTCGCTTTCCTGTGCCGCTGTCTTCGCTTTCCTTTCCGCCCTGATCGCCTGCGGCGGATCGCCTGCCGATCGCTCCCCGACTCCCTACGAGGAGGGCGGCGGCGACAGCGCTTCGCTGCCCCCCTCGAAGGCGTCGCCCGCGCCGCCCTCGCGCGCCGCGCCCGTCGCCGCGCCCGATGACGGGTCGTTCTCCGAGGTCGTCTACGTCTTCATGCGCGACCGCCGGAACCAGAAGTGGTTCTGCACCGGCACGCTGGTCGCGGCGGAGCGCGTGGTCACCGCCGCGCACTGCCTCGATCCCATGTTCGTGAGCTACGAGATCGTCGCGCCCCTCGCGCCCAACCGGCCGCGCGTGAAGGCGAGCGCGCCCGCGCAGCTCAGCGCCGCGTTCGAGGACGTCGCGAACCCCGACATCGGCTTCCTCACGCTCGAGACGCCGGTCGTGCTGGGGCACTACGCGAAGCTCACCGACGTCGGGCCGCGCGTCGACGCTGGCGAGTCGCTCGCCGCCGCTCCACCGTCGAGCTCGGCTACGAGCACGGCTTCGCCACGCCGCGCTTCACGAAGGGCGGAGACTCGGGGGCCGGCCTCTTCCTCGTCGAGGACGGCAGGATCACGCACCAGCTGATCGGCGTCGCCCGCCAGCCCGAGCCCACCCGCGAGCTCGATCACTTCACGCGCATCGATGCCTCGTTCCTCGCCTGGTACGGCCAGAAGACGGGCAGCGACTGACCGCCCAAGCCCCGGTCTTGCTGGATCGCAGGCCTGGGGCAACGATGGCCCACCGCCTCCATCCACACCCTTTACGATGTAACTTTACATAGTAAAAGTGGACCTCGGTGGGACGGCACGCGCGTTGCGACAGCCCTCCGCGATGGCATTCCCCCTCCGCGCGGCCTCCCTTGCTGCTCTCGCCACCGTCCTCATCGCGTGCGGCGGCGACGAGCTCTCGCCCGACTCCTCGGGCGAGGCCGTCTCCGTCGAGCCCGACCAGAGCGCGCTTCGTGCGTTGATCGTCGCCGCCGATGCGCCGCCCCAGCCCGCCGAGGAGGCGACCAAGGAGTCCGGCCAGCAGACGCAGATCAAGAACGAGAACGGGGTCTCGCAGGAGTGCGTCTACAAGCGCTTCACCGGCACCGCGCTCTACGAGACGCTCGTCTCGTTCGATCCCAACGCCGACTCGATCTGGCCCGGCGCCATCACGCAGACCAAGACGCTCCCCCAGGGCCTTGCTGCGCCCATCGGCCTCGCGCGCCGCCCTGGCACCATCACCCTGAGCGATGCCATCATCGCCGGCGGCTCCGAGGTGAAGTACAGCCGCACCCTCAAGGAGCCGAGCCTCGCCGGCACGCGCGAGGCGGTCGCCGGGATGTTCACGCAGGGATCGGTGAAGCTCGCCGCGAAGAGCAACTACCTCGCCGAGACCGCGTACTCGATGAACGAGGCGAGCGTGAAGATGGGCGTCGCCGCGAGCTGGATGAACGGCAGCGTGAAGGCGAACTTCGCGGGAAGCTGGCTCTCCAAGAAGACCACGATGGTCGTGCGCTTCGTCCAGGCCTACTACACGGTCTCGTTCGCCGCGCCGCCCTCGCCGGAGAAGGTCTTCGGACCGCTCGTCACCGCCGACGACGCGCGCCCCTACATGGGCCCGGGCAACCCGCCCGCCTACGTCTCCAGCGTCACCTACGGCCGCATGCTGATCATGAAGGTCGAGACCGACGAGAGCGAGCGCGACCTCCGCGCCGCGCTCAATCTCGCGTTCAACAAGGTGCAGGTCGACATCGACGTCGCGTCGATGAACGTCCTCAAGAACAGCACCTTCTCGGTGTTCGTCCTGGGCGGCTCGCCCGATGACGCCGCGCGCATCCAGGCCTCGGACTCCGAGAGCCGCGCCGCCGCGCTCGGCAGCTACATCCAGAACGGGGCGAACTTCGACCCGAAGTCCCCGGGCGTCGCCATCTCGTACACGATGCGCCGCCTCTCGGACAACGAGACCATCAAGGTCTCCTCGACCATCGACTACCAGGTGCCCGTCTGCACGCCGCAGGCGCTCAGCATCGCCCTGGACCTGCAGAAGCTCTACATCCGCAAGGACGGCAGGGCCGGCGGCTCCACCACCGCGAGCTACGAGGTCTGGATGGAGAACCCCACCAGCGCCGGCGGCGCGCTCCCCCCGACGTCCGGCGAGCCGGACACCTCGAAGCGCGAGTCGCTCGGCAAGGGCACCGCGACCATCGACGACGGCGGCTCGGTCACGCTCGGCCTCAAGAGCTACGCGCGCGTCGCCAGCCAGCAGGGCGCCACGCTCACCATCGGCGCGAGGCTCCACAGCGATGCCAAGGGCAAGGAGTGCGAGATGACCCGCACCCACTCGTACCGCTTCAACCCGAAGACCAACCTCGGCGAGTGGACGAACACCGGCGCGAACACGCTGAACTGCGCGGTGAAGGACAGCGCGACCCTCGGCAACAACTCCCTCGACGTCGACCTGCAGTACGCGTTCACGCCCTGAGCCGCGAACCGCTATCGTGGACGGCTACATGGTCGCCGCCGCCTCCGATCGCGAAACCTGGCAGTCCTGGCAGTCCTGGCAACCCTGGCAGCGCGCCACCGCCCGGCTCGCGGACCTCGCGGGGGACGGGCCGCATGCCCTCTCCGCGGGCGGGCACGATCTCGTCGCGCTCCGGGTCCGCGGTCAGCTGAAGGTGTTCGACGGCGTGTGCCCGCACCAGGGCGCGCTGCTCGGGGAAGGAGAGCTCGACGGCAACCTCCTCGTCTGCCGCAACCACCGCTGGAAGTTCGATCGCGAGACGGGACAGCGCGTGGGCGGCCGCCAGTGCCTGAGGGCCTGGCCGTCGGAGGAGCGCGGCGACGAGCTCTTCGTCGATCTGCGCGGGCTCGCCCCCGCGAAGACCGAGCGCGGCACCCGCCGCCTGCGCGACCTCCCGGGGCCCAGGGGCGTCCCGCTCTTCGGCAACGCGCTGCAGATCCAGGCCGAGCGCATCCACCTCCAGCTCGAGGGCTGGGCCGCGCGGTACGGGCGCCTCTACCGGCTCCGCCTCGGCACCCGCTCGATCCTGGTGGTCACGGATCCGCCCGTCACCGAGGCGGTGCTACGCGCGCGGCCCGACACCTACCGGCGCGTCTCGCAGGTGGAGCGGGTCTTCCAGGAGATGTCGATCGCGGGCGTCTTCTCCGCCGAGGGGGACGCGTGGCGCTCGCAGCGACGCCTAGCGATGGAGGCGCTCTCCCAGAAGCACCTGCGCGGCTTCTATCCCGACCTCGCGGTGGTCGCGGCGCGCCTGGTGCGCCGCTGGGAGGAGGCCGCCGCCGCGGGTACGGTGCTCGATCTGCCCGAGGAGCTGAAGCGCTTCACCGTCGACATCACCACCCAGCTGGTCTTCGGCCACGACATCGACACGCTCGGCAAGAAGGACGACGACGAGGACGCCATCCAGCGGCACCTCGAGGTGTTCTTCCCCGCGTTCAATCGGCGCCTCAACGCGCTGGTCCCGTACTGGCGCTACTTCAAGCTGCCCGCCGACCGACGCATCGATCGCGCGATCGTCTCGATCCGTACCTGGATCGGCAAGCGCGTGCAGAACGCACGTGATCGCCTGGCCGCGGACCCCGCGCTCGCCCTCGCCCCCACGAACTTCCTGGAGGCGATGCTGGTGGCGCGCGACAGCGAGGGGCGCGCGTTCGCCGACGAGATCATCTTCGGCAACGCGCTGACCATGCTGCTCGCCGGGGAGGACACGACCGCGTACACCATCGCCTGGGCGGTGCATCATCTCTGCGAGGACGCGCGCGTGACCGACGCGCTGCGCGCCGAGGTCGACGGCGTGCTCGGCGAGCGCGCGGTGCCGCGCGATCTCGACCAGGCGGGCCAGCTCCCTTACGCGTCGGCGGTGGCCAACGAGTCGATGCGCCTCCGCCCGGTCGCGCCCATGCAGTTCGTGGAGCCGCTGCGCGACGTGGTGGTGGGCGACGTCGCGGTGCCGAGGGGCTCAACCATCATCGTGCTGTCGCGGCCACCGGTGCTCGAGGCGGCGCGCTTCGAGGAGCCGCAGCGCTTCCTGCCGGAGCGCTGGATCCCGGGGGCACGCGCCGGCGCGCACGACGCGGCGGCGCACATCCCGTTCGGCTCCGGCCCGCGCATCTGCCCGGGGCGATCGCTGGCGCTGCTCGAGATGCGCGTGGTGCTGGCCGCGCTCTACCGCAACTTCGAGGTGGAGCGCGCGACGCCCGCGTCCGAGGTCACCGAGCGCACCGCGTTCACCATGGTGCCGGTCAACTTGATGGTGCGGCTCCGCCGCCGGAAGGTCGCATGAGAGCCGCTCCGCTGCTCTTGTTGCTCGTGGCGTGTGGCGGCGGCGCGCCGCCCGAAGCGAAGGCAAAGGCTCCCCCGGCCGCCGCCGCGCCCGACAGCCCCGCCGGACGCTGCCTCGCCATCGCAGGCGCCGCGCATCCGCGGCGGCCCGACGAGCCCGCGAAGATCGGCGCGAAGCACGTGCTGGTCAAGTACGCCGGCGCCAAGAAGGCGAAGCCCGAGGTGG
>JAYTBL010001136.1:0-5927 GCA_043736975.1 Polyangiaceae bacterium | reverse complement strand
GCGCTCCGGCACCTTTCCTGCTGAAGGCGAGCGGCTCCGCGGAGGGAGCTTCAATGCGCTTCGTATTCGCCGCCGTGTTGACCCTTCACGGGCTGATTCACCTGATGGGCTTCGTGAAGGCCTTTGGCGTTGCCGAAATGAGCCAGCTCACGCAGCCGATCTCACGCGCGCAGGGGCTGGTGTGGCTGCTCGCTGCGGTGCTCGTGGTCGGGGCGGTCGTGGCGTTCTTCGTCGCGCCGCAGTGGTTCTGGCTCGTCGGCGTCGTGGCGCTGGTGGTCTCGCAGGGAATCCTCGTCACCGCCTGGCGCGACGCGAAGTTCGGCACCGTAACCAACGTGATCCTGCTCGTCGGCGTCGCCCTCCGCTTCGCTTCGCACGGGCCTTTCAGCATGTGGGCGGAGTATCGCAAGGAGGTGCGGCTCGGCCTGGCCGCGGACGCGTCGGCCCCATCGACCCTGCGCGAGGAGGACTTGCGATCGCTCCCGGAGCCGGTGCAGAAGTACCTCCGGGTGACGGGCTCGGTAGGGCAGCCGCGGGTTCACAACTTCAAGGTCACCATGAAGGGCCGCATCCGTGGGAGCGCAAGCGAGCCCTGGATGCCCTTCGAGGTCGAGCAGCACAGCTTCTACGGCCCGATGCCTTCACGGCTGTTCTTCATGGACGCCACGATGAAGCACCTCCCGGTGGACGTGTTTCATCGCTTCGTGGGCGATGCGGCGACGTTTCGCGCGCGGGTTCTGTCGGCGGTCACGGTGGTGGACGCCAAGGGCCCGGAGATGAATCGCTCCGAGACGGTGACGTTGTTCAACGACTTGTGCATCATGGCGCCGGCGATGCTCGTCGACCCGTCGATACAGTGGGAGCCGGTCGACGCCACCCGCGCCCGGGCCCGCTACACCCGCGGCAGCGAGACGATCGCCGCCGAGCTGAAGTTCAACGACGCCGGCGAGCTCATCGACTTCATCTCCGACGACCGCGCGGCGGCCTCGCCCGACGGCACGTCGTTCACGCAGCAGCGCTGGACCACGCCGGTGCGCGGCTACCGCGCCTTCGGGCCGCGGCGCATGAGCACCTTCGGTGCGGCCCGCTGGGAGCCCAAGAACGGAGAGGCCTTCACCTACGGCGAGTTCGAGCTGCAAACGATCGACTACAACGTCGCCGGGCGATGACCGCGAACGTCGCCGCGGTGCGCCACCGATTCTGGAGTCACGTCGGTGTGGATTTCTTGTCCTCTTGCCACGCGCCGTACGTGAAGGAGCGCCAGAGCCGTTCGAGCGGGCCGAAGCGGTGCCGCCGCAGCCACCACGCGCTGACCACGATCTGCGCGCCGCAGAGGACCAGGCCGAGGAGCGCGGCCTTCGCCTCGCCGTCCTTGCCGAAGAGGCCGAGGCCCCAGCCGTAGAAAAGCACGCTCAGCACCACGGACTGGGTGAGGTAGCTGGTGAGCGCCATGCGGCCCAGCGGCGCGAAGGGCGCGAGCAGGTCCGCGAGGAAGGGGCGGCGGAACGCGAGGAGGAGGGTCGCCCCGTAGCCGAAGGCAAGGAGGATCGCGCACCACGTCCATGCGACCTCGCGGCTGCGCCCCAGGTTCCACCCCGCGCTCACCGCGTAGGTCGCGAGCGCGCCGAGCGGTACGCCGAGGCCCGCGATCCAGAGGAGGAGCCCGCGCCTGGCGCCGCGCCGGAAGATCCCCAGGCGCCACGCGCACGCGCCGAGCAGGAACAGACCGAGCGTGCGCGGCGCGCTCCACACGAGCAGCGCCGACATCGGACCGACCTCGCGGACGCGGAACGCGAGCGCCTCGCCGAAGGTGCCAGCGCCATAGGCGAGCCGCGCCGTCTCCACGTGGAGCTGCATCGCCTCCATCGTGTCGAACGGACGCGGGTAGGGCAGGGGAGCTACCTGCGCCACGAAGCAGACGAGCGCGAGCGCCACCAGCACGCGCGACGAGAGCCGCAGGAGCGGCGCCGCGCAGAGCCCGACGATCGCATAGAGCGCGAGGATGTCGCCGCTCCAGATCAGAAAGAGATGCACGAGCCCGATCACCAGCAGCGCGCCGAGGCGCCGCGCCGCGTACCGCGCGAAGCTGGCGCCGCGCGCCCGTACGCGCTCCTCCTGCGCCGCCAGGCCGACGCCGAAGAGCAGCGAGAAAAGGATGAGCGCCTTGGATTCGAGCCCGCTCGTGACGATGCTCGCCACCACGTGATCGATCGCGGAGCCGCGGGGCGGCCCCACGCGCGGCAGCGACTGCTCGAACAGCGGGACGCGGAACGCCTCGACGAGGTTCACCATCAGCACGCCGAACAGCGCGATCCCGCGCAGCGCGTCGAGCGCGACGGCGCGCTCTGCCGCCGGGGCGAGCGCCTCCTCTTCTGACGTCACGCCCCAACTCTATGCGCTTTGTGGTGCGCCGCGGGCGTGCTGCGATGACCGAAGAGACTGGCGCCGTGCTCCCCTCGCTCACCCGACGGCTCGTCGTTCGCAGCGCCGCGCTCGCGTGCCTCGTCCGCCGGCGGCAGCCCATGCGGCGCCCGAGCCCGACCGCGGCGGGGTGCCCGCCCCGCGCCCGATCCGGTTCGCCCTGGTCATCGCGAGCGCGGACGTCGACCGCTGCGACGGACGCGAGGCCCTCCGCTCCGCCGTGGCCGAGCGACTCGGGCGGGCCCCTTCGTCGAGCCCGACGAGGCGGGCGCGCCCCGCTCTCCGGTCCCCGCGCCGCCTCGGGTCGAGCGCGTGGATCCTGATCCGCATCCCGTCCCCGCCAAGGTCGCGCCGCCTCGAATACCGAGGTGGGACGCGGCGGCGATGATCGAGGGGGTGGTGGGGACCGGCGTGCTACCCCGGGTCAGCTGGGGACTGCAGGCGGGGCTCGCGGTGACGCATCCCAGCGGCCGGGCGCGTGCCGTGGCGCGCGCGGGCGCGAATTTCGCGGATGGGGTGCTTCCGTAGGTCCGCACGCGCGAGGCGAGAACGTCGCTCGTGAAGGTCGTGCACGCCGCCGCGACGACCACGAGCGGCGCGACGACCACGAGCGCACGCGCGAGCCATCGCGCATGCTCCCGCCACCAGCTTCAGCGGCCCGCCTTGCGCTGCTGCTCCTGGTTCTGTTCGAGCTCCATCTCCTCGAGCGCGGCGGCGAGCTCGTCCTGCTCGCTGCGGTTTGCCACCGGCGGCGCGGTGGGGGCCGGCGCCTCGACGCGCTTCGCCGTCTCGGCGCGGACCGGGGGCGCCTCCTCGGGCGGCAGCATGCCCATCTTGCGCTTGAGCGCCGCGAGATCCTCGTCTGCGCCCGCGCCTCGCTCGAGGCTCTGGAACTTCGAGGCCAGCACGTCGCCCGTGTACTCTTCCTGGAGATCGGCGGCGGCCTCGGCCTCGGCCTCGAGCTGGTCGATCTTGCCCGCCATCCGGTCGAAGGTCTCGAAGGCGCTCTGATCCTTGAGACCGTGCATGGTCTCCTGGATGGCCTTCTGCGCCTCTGCGCGCTTCTTGCGAGCGACGAGGACGTTCTTCTTCCGCTTCGCCTCCTCGATCTTGTCGTTCAGCATCCGAAGAGCCTTCTTCAGCTGATCGACCGCGGTCTTCTGCTTCTGCCACTGATCCTTGTAGGTCTCGGCGAGCGCGTCGTGCTCCTTCTTGCGGGAGAGCGCCTCCTTCGCGAGCTCCTCGTTGCCCGCGCGGAGGGCCATCATCGCGCGGCGCTCCCACTCGGCGGCGTGGGCCATCTCCTGCTCGAACTGCTTCGCGAGCCGCTTCTCGTCGGCGATGGAGGAGGCGACCTGCTTCTTCGCCTCGACGAGCTGGTTGTTCATGTCCAGGACGACCTGGACGAGCATCTTCTCGGGATCCTCCGACTTGCTGATCAGGTCGTTGAGGTTGGATTTGATGAGCTGAGCGAGGCGGCTGAAGATGCCCATGTTCAGGACTTACCTTTGGACGAAGGCTGCGGCGGCGTGGACTTTACGGCTTTCGAGAGCTCCGCGAGCTTTGCGACCTGCTGGGCGAGCGTGACGTCGATCTCGTCGAGCGCGGCCGCGAGCTCGTTGTAATCGAGGTTCTCGAGCTCGAGCGCGCTCGAGAGCACGATCTTGCCGTCCTCGATCCCGAAGCTCACGTGCACCAGCGACTTCGCGTTGATGGTCAGGAGCTTTTCGTAGAGCTCGCCGTTCTGCGCTGGCAGGCCGTCGATGTCCCCCACGTGGACCCGCAGCACCACGAGCGGCGGGTCGACCCGCAGCACGGTTGCGGGCATGTTGTCCCCGCCGTGCACGAAGAAGGTGCTGGGCTGGTCGTCGACGTGCGAAAAACGCCGGTTCATCTTTTCGAGGTAGGCCTCGACGTCTTGGACGCTACGCATGGCTGTCGTGGGTCTTTCCAGGAACGGGAATCTGTGCGCCGCGCGTGGACGGCTAAGACGGCTAACGGAAGCTAACCACGCGATCGCACCGGCCAAGGCTCGAAGGAGTCGGACCGGGCGGCCGAGCGTAGAGGGGGTCGGCCGTACGTTCAACCGGAAGCCTCGTTCCGGGCTTGTCGCAGGGCGACGATTGCGTGCTACGCTCGTCTGCGATGGCAGCCGAGCCCGGCCTTGCGCCGGGATCGATAATCGGCGGGATCTACAAGATTCGCCGGCTGATCGGTCAGGGCGGGATGGGCGAGGTGTACGCGGCGGAGGGCCGTGGCGGCGAAAAGGTCGCGCTCAAGGTTCTCCACGAGCGCGCCGCGCAGGACCCCGACCTCGTCGCGCGCTTCAATCGCGAGGCGAACATCGCCAAGCAGATCCAGTCCCCCTTCGTCGCCGCCATCCTCGGCGCAGGCAAGGAGAAGGACGGGCGGCTCTGGATCGCGTTCGAGCGCCTGGTCGGGGAGGGGCTAGACGAGCGGCTCCGCCGCGAGCAGTACCTCTCGTTTGCCGAGGTGGCGCCGATCGTCGAGGACGCCCTCCAGGGCCTCACCGCCGCGCACAACGCCCACGTCGTCCACCGCGACATCAAGCCCGCCAACCTCTTCATCGAGAAGCGCAAGCTCACGCCCGACGAGATCTCCCAGGGGGACCACGAGGAGCGCACGCGCATCCTCGATTTCGGCGTCTCCAAGATGAAATCGAGCGCCTCGCGGCGCAGCGAGCCGTCGCTCACCGCCTTCGATGCGACCCTCGGCAGCTTCGCGTACATGGCGCCCGAGCAGGTGCGCGGCTCGGCCCGCGTCGACGAGCGCGCGGATCTCTACGCGCTCGGCGCCGTGGCCTTCCGCGCGCTCACCGGCCGCCTGCCCTTCGAGGGCTCGAACGCGCTCACGCTCATCGCGCTCAAGCTCGATCGCGATCCGCCGACGCTCGCGCAGACCACCGGCGACACCTGGCCCGCCGCCATCGAGCGATTCCTCTCGAAGATCATGGCCCGCGAGCGCGAGAAGCGCTTCGGATCCGCGCTCGACGCGCTCGAGGCGTGGCACAAGGTCTGCCGCGTGATGGGCAACGCGCGCCGCCGCCAGCCCGCGCCGCCGCCGTCCTTCGCGATCCGCGACGACCAGACCGAGGTCACGGCGGGCTCGTTCACCGACGTCGGCCCCGGCACCTTCGGCGGCCTCCCCCCGCGGCGCCGGTAGGTCATCCGCTGCGGCGTCGCCTCGGCTTCTTGGGCGGCACGCCCCGCACCGCGCGCTCGAGCGCCTCGAGCGCCGTCTGCTGGTTGCCCGTCGCGGTGAGCTTCGCGAGGAGGTCGAAGTCGAGCTCGGGGAGCAGCGTGCTCTTGGTCGTACGAACGCAGCCCGGCGAGGGCTTGCGGCGATGAATCGTGAACGCGCCGCCTTCGAAGAGCCACACCTCGGGGACGCCGAATCCGTCGTAGACCGCGAGCTTGTCGACACCTCGCTCCTTCGCCTCGCTCCGGAAGGTGGTGGACCCGTACCCGTTCAGCGGCAGGCGGAGC
>JAYTBL010001135.1:0-5930 GCA_043736975.1 Polyangiaceae bacterium | reverse complement strand
GCGCAGCGCGCGAGTACGGCGCGAAGACCTACGGCGTCACGCTGGCCCAGGAGCAGGTCGACTTCGGCACCGACCGCATCAAGAAGTACGGCGTCGAGGATCTCGCGAAGGTCGAGGTCTGCGACTACCGCAACGTCCAGGGCACGTTCAACAAGATCGTCAGCCTCGAGATGGTCGAGCACGTCGGGATCAAGAACCTGTCGGGCTACTTCGACAAGGTCCACTCCCTCCTCAAGGACGACGGCCTCTTCGTGCTGCAGTGGACGGGCATCCGCAACCTCTACGCCCCGCAGAACCCGCTCACCGCCCTCTCGCTCAAGCCCGAGGATCTGATCTGGGCGCTCTTCATGGCGCGCTACATCTTCCCCGGTGCGGACGCGAGCCTCCCGCTCTCGAGCATGCTGCACGCGGCGGAGAAGGCGGGCTTCGAGGTCGCCGACGTCGAGCGAATGAGCTCGCACTACATCCTGACGCTCCGCGCGTGGCGGGACCTCTGGGTCTCGAACAAGGAAGAGGTCATCAAGGCCTACGGCGAGCGCTGGTACCGCCTCTGGTACTTCTTCCTGCACTGGTCGGCGCTCATGGGAGACCAGGGCACCGGCTTCACCTACCAGGTGACGATGCACAAGAACCACGATCGCTACAACCGCACGTTCAAGACGCGCGCGAGCTGATCGGGCTCACATCACGGACATCACGGACATCACGGACATCACGGATGGGGAGGGTGCATCCGCGAGGGTGTGCCCTCTCTGCATTTCAGGTAAGGAGTCGCCTTGGCTGCACGCTTCCTCCCGGTCGCCCAGAAGCTCGCGCGCTACGCGATGAACCGCCGCGGCATGACGAGCCGCACCGTCCGGGTCGCGGGGGTCGCGCTGCACGTCTACGACGGCGCAGGGCAGGGGAGCCTCCCGCCCCTGGTGTTTCTGCACGGGCTGGGCTCGGCGGGCGCGGCGTTCGCGGGCGTCGCGGCGCGCCTCCGTCCGCACGTGAAGCGCATCGTGATCCCGGAGCTCCCAGGGCACGGCTTCAGCGCGCACGGCGGCGCCGCGGTGACGCCCGAGATCCTGAACGATGCGGTGGATGCGGCGATCACGCGCGTCCTCGACGAGCCCGCCATCGTGTACGGCAACTCCCTCGGCGGCGCGCTCGCCATCAAGTACGCGCTCGCGCGTCCGGAGCGCGTACGCGCGCTGGTTCTGGTGTCGCCCGCGGGCGCGGCATTGCCGGAGACGGACTGGAACGCGCTGCTCGCCTCGTTCGACGTGGCCACGCCGCTCGAGGCGCGTCGCTTCCTCGACAAGCTCTACCACCGCCCGCCGTGGTTCCTCGCGGTCGTGGCGCGCGAGTTTCCCCACCTCCTCGCGAACCCCGCGGTGCGCGAGATCCTCGCGAGCGTGAGGCCCGAGCACTCACCGACGCGGGACGAGCTGCAGTCGCTGGCGATGCCGATCCTGTTCCTGTGGGGGCGCTCCGAGAAGCTCTTGCCCGCCTCCGCGCTCGCGTACTTCCGCGAGCACTTGCCGGCGCACGCGCTGATCGAGGAGCCCGAAGGCTACGGGCACACGCCGCAGCTGGAGGTGCCGGCTCGGCTCTCCGAGCGCATCCTCCAGTTCGTGCGCGCTACTTCCGCCGCTTGACCGTCGACTCTGCCGTCGTTGCGGGCGTCAGGACGGCGGCGTGGCTCCGGGCGCGCCCTCGCTCTTGTCGCTCTCGGCGGGGGGCGGATCGTCGGCGGCGCTCGCCTCGGTGATTGTGCCGTCGAGCGCGGCGTAGCGTTCGAGCTTGCGGTACATGGTGCGGCGGTCGATCCCGAGGACCTCGGCCGCGCGCGACTTGTTGTTGCCCACCAGCTTGAAGACGCGCAAGAGGTAGCGCTTCTCGAGCTCCTCCATGGTGACGATCTCGGTGGGGTCGTTCGCGGTCGCGACGAAGCTGCCCGCGAGGTAGCCGCGCAGCTTCTCGGGCAGGTCCTCGACCGTCACCTGGTCGAAGCGCGCGAGCGCCACCGCGTGCTCGATGCAGTTCTCGAGCTCGCGCACGTTGCCCGGCCACTCGTAGGCCATCAGGCGCTCGGCGGCGCGCTCCGACAGCTCGATGGTCGGCTTGCTGCTCCGCTCCGCGAACACCTTGAGGAAGTGGTGGGCGAGGTGGAGCGTGTCCGACCCGCGCGAGCGCAGTGGCGGCACCTCGACCTTCACGACGTTGATGCGGTAGAAGAGGTCCTCGCGGAAGCGCTTCTCGCGCACCTCGTTCTCGAGGTCGCGGTTGGTCGCGGCGACGATGCGCGCGTCATAAGGGATCTCGCGGTTGTCGCCGACCGGCCGGACCTTGCGTTCCTGGAGCGCGCGCAGGAGCTTGGGCTGCACGTCGAGCGGGAGCTCGCCGATCTCATCGAGGAAGAGCGTGCCGCCGTTTGCCTGCTGGAAGAGGCCGACGCGGGTCGACTTCGCGTCGGTGAAGGCGCCGCGCGCATGGCCGAACAGCTCGCTCTCCAGGAGCGAGTGCGGGACGGCCGCGCAGTTGATGGCGACGAAAGGCCCCTCGCGGCGCTTGCTCTTGTTGTGAACAGCGCGCGCGACGAGCTCCTTGCCGGTGCCGGTCTCGCCGTGGATGAGCACCGAGGCGTCGCTGTCGCCGACGCGGTCGATGAGGTCGGCGACCTTGCGCATGGCCGGGCTGCCGCCGACGATGATCGTGGTGTTCGCATCGTTCGCGGCGCGGAGCTGCTTGATCTGATCGCGGAGGCGGCGGTGCTGAACCGCGCGGGAGACGACCACGCCCAGCGTCTTGCTCTCGATGGGCTTGGTCACGAAGTCGTAGGCACCCGCGCGGATGGCGCCCATGGCCGCCTCGAGACTGCCGTGACCCGTGATGAGCACCACCGGCACGTCGGGGCGGAGCGCGATGATGCTCTCGCAGAGCTCGAGGCCGCTCACGTCGGGCATCGTCAGATCGGAGAGGACGACATCGAAGTCGCGCGACGACACCTTCTCGAGCGCGTCGGCTGCGGTCGTGCAGGTCGTGACTTGCATGCCCTGACGGGTGAGCGCCAGCTCGAGCAGGTCGCAGGTGTCGCGCTCGTCGTCGACGACGAGGACTTCGGTCTTCTTCATGCGCATCGCGCAGGAGCACTGATCATGCCAGCGCGGAACGCGGCCTTTTGTCCGGATCAGCTGCGACTTCTGAGGCATTCCGCCCCGAAACGCGCGTCAACGCCACACTCTACAACAACGCCACGTATGCTCGGGGCATCCACGCCACGATCGGCCCAAGGAGAGGATGACGATGAAAGCGATCTGGAACGACACGGTGATTGCGGAGAGCGCCGACACGGTGGTCGTCGAGGGCAACCACTACTTCCCACCGGAGTCGGTGAAGAAGGAGCACCTCGCGCCCAGCGCGACCCACACCACGTGCGGCTGGAAGGGGGTGGCCAGCTACCACGACGTCGTGGTCGGCGCTGAGGTCAACAAGGACGCGGCGTGGTTCTACCCCGACGCCAAGCCCGAGGCGGCGAACGTCAAGGGACGGATCGCCTTCTGGAAGGGCGTCAAGGTCGTCGCCTGATCCGGCTGGGGCGCGGGGGCGTCGACCTGGGGCTCGTAGCGACCTTGCCCCATGCCTTCGCCCTCGCCTCGCTCGAGATCGATCTGTGTCTGTTGCGGCGGCCGGGGGGCCTTGGGATCGACGGGAAGGTCCTTCGTCTTCTTGAGGGGATCGGGCTGCGGCTTCATGGATCTCCACGGCTGCAAGCGTGAGGCCGGGGCGCTCTCCGTGATTCCGCAAGGTTGGCGCGGCGACGCTGCCCCGTCTGTTGCGTCTCGCCTCGGTCAGGGTGGCGCCCCTGCGCGAACGCACTAGAACGGGAGCGCAAGAACGTCTCACCGAGGCAGCGTTGCCCCGGCGGGACAAGTTGCCACGCAAGTTGCGGTCATGGAGCGCGAAAATCCGCGAAACCCGGTCGCAGCCATGATGGTACGCCTCGTGCCATCCAACTCGCTGCCCCCATGCGCCACGTACGAACTTCGAGGAGCTCCCCATGAAGGGCCAAGTGCTGATCGTCGACGACGAGCAGGCGACGTGCGACCTGCTCGAGATGGCGCTGGTGCGCCACGGCTTCAAGGTGACCACATCGACGAACGCGCTGAAGGCGCTCGATCTCGTCGGCACCCAGGACTTCGACGTGGTGCTCACCGATCTGAGCATGCCGGAGATGAGCGGGCTCGACCTTTGCGAGCGCGTCCTCGGGACGCGCCCCAACATGCCAGTGGTGGTGATCACCGGGCAGGGGAGCCTCGAGACCGCGATCGGGGCGATCCGCGTCGGCGCCTATGACTTCATCACCAAGCCCGTCGATCCCAAGCTGCTCTTCCTGAGCGTCTCGCGCGCCATCCAGCACCGTCACCTCCAGGACGAGGTGAAGCGCCTGCGCGAAGCGGTGGCGGACGGGGGCGAGGGAGACGGACAGATCGTCGGTCAGAGCGGCGCCATGCGCCGCGTCTATGAGCTGATCGGGCGCGTCGGCGAGAGCGATGCGTCGGTGCTCATCCATGGCGAGACCGGAACCGGCAAGGAGCTCATCGCGCGCTCTATCCACATGCGCAGCAGGCGCAAGGACGGCCCGTTCGTCGCCATCAACTGCGCGGCGGTCCCCCATGCCCTCATCGAGAGCGAGCTGTTCGGTCACGCGCGCGGAGCTTTCACCGACGCCAAGGTCGATCGCAAGGGGCTCTTCGTCCAGGCGAGCGGAGGTACGCTGTTCCTCGACGAGATCGGGGAGCTCCCGATCGACATGCAGCCCAAGCTCCTGCGCGCGCTCCAGGAGCGTAAGGTGCGGCCGGTCGGAGCGAACGCCGAGATCGCCTTCGACGCGCGCATCGTCGCGGCCACGAACCGGAACCTCGAGGATGAGGTCTACGAGAAGCGCTTCCGCGAGGATCTCTACTACCGCATCAACGTCGTGAAGATCGACGTGCCCCCGCTGCGCGAGCGCGGTGGTGACGTGCTCCACCTCGCGCAATTCTTCTTGAAGCAGTTCGCGCAGCGCAACGAGAAGGCAGCCCTCGAGCTCTCTGCGACCGGCGCCGAGAAGCTCATGGCCTACAACTGGCCCGGCAACGTGCGCGAGCTGGAGAACTGCATCGAGCACGCGGTGGCGCTCTCGCGGTTCGAGCAGATCACCGTGGAGGACCTCCCCGAGAAGATCCGCGCCTACCGCGCCGAGCGCTTCGTGGTGGCCGCCAACGACCCTACGGAGATCGTCACGATGGACGAGCTCGAACGAAGGTACATCCTCCGCGTGCTCTCGCTCGTGGGCGGCAACAAGTCTCGCGCGGCGCAGGTGCTGGGCTTCGATCGCCGCACGCTCTATCGGAAGCTCGATCGGTACGGCGACCCGGAAGGCAAGGGCGGTGGCGCGGCGGTGGAGATCCCGGCCAGCGACCCACCCGTGAGGGAAGGCTAGAGCTGGACCGACGGCGCAGTGCGGTCGTCGCCACAATCCTCGCTACGCATCCGCCCGATCGTCGGCGTCGGCGACTCGTCTCCGCGGAGGTCCTTAAGAGCGCGCATGATGCGCTCGCGCCAAACATCACGCTCTTCCACGCCGGGGTTCTGGCTCTTCATGGCTGCGAGCACGGCTGCAGTTTCGGTGCCGGCGGCGCGGCCCATGATTTACCGAAGCGCGCGACGAAGAAGCCGCCCGTGTTCGAGGCAATTCGCCCCTCCCGGTCGCTGCGCGCCCCAGGGCGGCGCCTGGTACCCAAGAGGATGGTAAACTCGCCCGTGTGACGGGTTCAGCACTCGATAGGGACTCGGATCCGGACGAGGATCCGCGGACCCTGGCCCGACTTGGCAGCGTGCTCGACGAGAAGTGGACCCTGGAGCGGGTGCTCGGCTCGGGGGGCATGGGCGCGGTGTATGCCGGG
>JAYTBL010001134.1:0-5930 GCA_043736975.1 Polyangiaceae bacterium | reverse complement strand
GGTAGCGCATCGCGCAGGGGATATAGCACTCCGCCCGGGACGAGCAGGATCGCTGTCACTTCACGAATTCGACGGCCGGTGGCGGCGGCGGGGCGATCGTCCCGCGGTGCTCCGGCCCGTCGTGCGTGACCCACCAGACGGTGAGGAACACTAGCAGCGCGGCGGCGAGCCCGAAGAAGGTGCGCGCGGTCCGATCGGGCTCGACGCGCGCGCGCAGCAGAAGCGCGGCCTTCTTCACGTCGTCGGGGACGCCCTCCTTCGCCGCGAGGCGCGGCGCGCCCTCGCGCACCGCGAGGTAGTCCCCGTCCGCGAACCGCGCGACGAGCGCATCGAGCGCTTCATCGCGCGGAAAATCGCGAGCAAACTCGGGAAATCCCCACCCGCGTTGGTCATCGGCGTCCTTCGCTCCCTCCGTCATGCGCTCGCCTGCACGCTCACCGCGCGGGCCGCGACGCTCTTCGCTCCGCGCGCGACCTCACCGTGGGTGATCGCCCGATGCAGCAGCGAAGGCGTGAGCCCCGGTGCGATCATGCTCGGCGTGACCTCGCTCGACGGAAACATCTGCACGAAGGCCGGCGCGCGCCGCACGCGATCGACCATGGTCCGCTCGAGGATCATCGACGTGTACTGGAGCGCGCCGTACTCCGGTGTGTTGGCGTTCAGCACGACGTCGAGGTCCTGCTTCTTGCACAGGAACGCGAGGCCCTTGATGCGGCTCTCGAGCGGCGACCAGCTGTCGGCGCAGACACCGTTCTCGCTCACCCCCCAGACGCCCGACTCGGTGTTGACGAAGAGCGTCTGGTTGCCGGAGGTGTGCCCGGGCGTCCGCAGGAGCATCACGCCGTCGCCGAGCTGGTGATCGCCGCCGCTGAGGACCAGGTTGCTCGTCCGCACGCCGAGCTTTCCGTCGCGCACGAACCAGGCCTTCTGGAGGGGATGGAGATCGTCCCAGTCGTCCCACTCCGACTTCGACGCGAGGAGCTTCGCGTTCGGGAAGCGCGGCGCCCGCGCGCCGTCCTCGGTGCCGAGCAGGCCGCGGAGATCCTGCGTGTGGAAGTGGTCGAAGGCGACGTAGTCGATGTCCTCGGGCGCGACGCCGAGCCGTAGCAGCTGCGCCTCGAGCGGCTCGAACCTCCCGGCCGCGAGATCGGCGACGCGCGTGCCGACCGCCTCGATGAACCGGGCGAAGAACGGCGTGGCCTTGGCGGCCTCGACGTCGCTGGGGTTGAAGAGCAGGTTCTTGAGCTCCCCGTCGCGCTGGAACTGCACGAGGAGGCAGCGGTGTGTCAGGACCACGAACGGGGCGGGCGCGAGCGCCGCCGCCCAGAACGCGTAGCGCGTGGGATAGGCGAGGGTGGAGATGGGGAGTGTGCGGACCGAGACGCAGCGCGGGCCGGCGGCAAAGCGCTCCCGGAGGCGCTCGGCAACGCGGCGCACGGCGCGGAGCTGCGGCCCGTGCCTGGTGATGGACCACGCCTCGTCGAGATCGGTGATGCGTTCGATGTCGACGCCGGGCTTCATGCCGCGAATGCTAGCGCGAAAGCGGGAGCGCGGGGCTACTGGCAGTGGCCGAGCTTGGCGCCGCCGCTGCTGGGCGCAGTGGCTCCGTAGACGTCGGTGCAGCTCTCCAGGAGACCGCAATCGTTCTGGCCGATCCGGCACCACTTCTCGCACTCGAAGCCGAAGATCGGGTGCTTCGCGCACGCGAGGCCCTGCTGGCAGTCGTTGTAGCGCGAGCAGGCGCCGTAGAGCGCGACGGCGCCGCTCTTGTCGCAGTCGGTGGCGTTCACCGTCGTGTCGAAGATGCAGTTGTTGGAGCCGCACGCGGCGGAGGGCGCGCGGAGATCGCACGTCACCGAGCAGACCTTGCTGTTCGTCACCGGCGTGCCGGCGGCGGCATCGTAGTACTGCGCGCAGGGCCCGAGCCCGGCGCCCACGCAGTTCGTCCCGATGGTCGGGCAGTACGGACGGCACGCGTTGTAGCCGCACGTGAAGCCCTTCGCGCACTGCGTGGTGCTGGTGCAGAACGAGCCGAGCGTCCCGCCGCCGGCGAGGACGCAGCTCACGCCGCCGCTCGCGGGCAGGGTGACGTCGCAGGTCTGCTTGGCGGCGCAGCCGCATTGCGGAGCGAGCCCGCACGCGTTCGTGGGGGCCACGGTGAGGCACGTGCTCCCGGAGTCGACGCCCGCATCCACCGTCGCGTCCTTCGCGGCATCGAGCCCGGCGTCCTTGCCGCTGTCGCTCCCGCTGTCGGTGCCGCCGGAGCTCGTGCCGCTCGAGCCGGAGCTCGAGGCGCCGCTGTCGTCCTCGCCGCCGCTGCTGCTGGAAGGCGGAAGCGGGGAGGAGGGGGCGGCGTCTGCGGCGGGCTCGGTGGGCTGCGTGTCGGAGGTGTCGATGCCCGCTCGGCCGCCGGCCGCGCAGGCGACCACGGTGGTGAGCACGAGACCGACGACCACCGGTGGCGAGCGAAAGAAGCGAGAGCCCATGGGCGGAGCTTCTAACACGCTGCGGCATCGGCCCCGAGCCGGGCGCCTGTCGTGACGCGGCCGAGACGCGTGAGCGCTCAGCTCACTTGGCGCAGGCCACGACCGGCGCGACGGGGCTGAAATTGCCGCCGATCGCAGCCGGGCGGACGGTATCGATGTCCTTCATCGCGGCCTCGAGGATGCCGCGGATCTCGGCGTAGGTCTGATTCAGCTTGTCGTTGGTCTTGCCCGGCTCGGTGGCGCAGAGGAATTTCGGGCTGCCGCAGGAGTCGAAGTCCTCGCAGGCCGCGCCAGCGTAGGCCACGGCGCTCACGTCCTTGTCGCCGTAGAGGACCTTGCCGCCGACCATCGTGAGGATGACGTCCTTGGCCGAGGCCTTGGTCACGGCGTCGTACGGCGCGGTCCGGGTGCCGCGGAGCACGAAGAGGTCGGCGAGCAGGCCCTTCTTGATGGTGCCGATCTTGTCCGCGAGCCCGAGGATGACGGCGGCGTTCTTGGTCGCCATGTCGACGATGTTCTGCGAGATCAGCCGGCCCTTCCAGTTCGTGTCGCTGTAGGTCTTCGCGAAGCGGACCTCGTCGAGCATGTTCTGGCTTCCGCCCATCGACCAGTCGGGCGCGAGCGCGACGAGGATGCCGTTGTCGAGCGCCAGCGGGACGTTCGTGGTCGCGCCGTACAGCGCCATGTTCGACGCCGGCGACCAGGTGAGCTTCATGCCCTTCGCCTTCATGATCGCGAACTCGGGGGCGCCGAACGCCGTGCCGTGCGTGATCGCGGTCTGCGGCGCGAAGAGACACTCCGCCGTGGTGGTCAGGGCGCCGAGCTCCGTGAGCTCGTCGCGCGCCGCCTGATCGAGGCCCTCGCCGACGTGGATCAGGTACGCCGCGGTCTTTCCCGAGGCGTAGTTCCCACAGACGCCGTCGGCGGTGGCCTTCGACGGCGTGATGGCTGCAGTCTGCACCTTGTCGGCGTCGAGGCCGTTGAACTGGGTGTCGATGGATCGCGCGAGCGAGGCGTAGCAAGGAACCGCGGTGCCGGCGAGGCCGACCACCGACGTCGTGCCTGCGACCAGCGCCTTCAGCTCGCCCCACTTCTCCATCTCGCATTTGAGGTTGCCCGCGCCGTCGTACTTCGCCGGGCACCACACCGGCTTGCCCTGCGAGGCGTCCTCGAGGCACTGCTTCACGTCGACCATGACCGTGTAGCGAGGCTCGTTGGTGTCCTTCGTCCAGTCGTCGTGGTTCTGGTACTTCTGCTTGGGCAGCCAGTCCGAGCCGTCGAAGATGTCGAAGAGGATGTGGTTGTGCGTGTCGATGAGCCCGGGCGCGACGATGCCGTCGACGATGACCTTCGCGACGCCCGCCGCCGCAGGATCGCTCTCGCAGACCTTGCCGGCCTCGGCGCACGCGATGATGCCGCTCGGTAGCGTGAGCACCTGCCCTTCGTAGGGACCTGCCTCGCCCAGGATGGTGCCTTCGATCAGGATCCCCTTCGTGGGATCGCCGGTGACGACCGAGCCGTCTCCGCCGCCCGCCTCCGCGTCTTCACCGCCGTCGGGGGCGTCGATCGGGGGCGCGTTGCGCGTCGGGTCCGCCTGATCCGTGCAGCTCGCGGCGATGAAGACGAGAGTCGCGAACGAAAGGCCAAGGACCACGCGCATGGTAAGAGAATAGCGGAAGCCGCGCCGGGTTCACGCGCCGTCTGGTAGTTTCGGCCGCCATGCCGAAGCGGCACAGACCCGGTGTGAGCGCGACCAGCGTGGTCGCACACATCGAGGAAGTCGTGCTCGCCACCAGCGGTGAGGACGCGTTCGAGCTGGTGTTCGGCGTCGCAGCCGCGCGCGTCGCTGCGAAGCGAGGCACGGGCAAATCAGCAGGCGCGACGACCGGGAAGGTGATCGCGCAGGTGGCGCGCGCGCATCCCGAGCTGGGCATCACCTTGCCGCGTGACGCGAGCGAGGCGCTGCTCGCGCGGATCGACGGGCTGCTGGCGCCCGCCTTCGACGCGGGCGACGCCCGGCTGCAGGTGCTCGACGCCGTCTTCGAATCGCTCGTCCCGCGCCTCGCGAAGGGAGACAAGGGGCAGTTCTTCACGCCGCGGCCGGTCGTCGACTTCGTGGTGCGCGCGCTCGCTCCCAGGGCGCGCGAGACAGTGGTCGATCCCGCGTGCGGCTCGGGCGCGTTCCTGGCGCATGCGCGCGAGCTCGCGAACGTGAGGACGTTCGGCTCCGATCTCGATCCCCGTGCGGTGCGCGTGGCGCGGCTCATCGCGCTCTCGCAGGGGCGCGATCCGGCGAGCATCGTCCGCGCCGATGGGCTGCACGGCGCGCTCCCCACGGCCCATGTCGTGGCCACCAACCCGCCGTTCGCCGGTCGCGCCGCGGCCGAGGGCTTCGCGGTCGCGCGCGTGGTGCGCACGCCCGAGCGCGACGTACTCTTCCTTGAGCGCGCGCTGTCCCTCCTGAGGCCGGGCGGGCGCCTGGGGATCGTCCTGCCGTACAACAAGGCGGCGGGCACCGCGTTCGCGGCGCTTCGGCGATGGCTGCTGGAGCAGGCGCGGATCTTCGCGGTGGTGGGGCTGCCGCGCGAGACCTTCCTCCCGCATACGTCGCAGCGCACGTTCGTGCTGTTCGCGAAGCGGCGCGGCGCCGGCGAGCGTCCGCAGCCCGACGAGCGCGCGCTGTTCGCGGTGAGCGAGCGCGCGGGCAAGGACGCCGCGGGGGATCCGCTGCTGCGCGCCGACGGCCAAGGGCTCGACCACGATCTCGACGAGGTCTTCGCGGAGCTCGCGCCGTTCCTCGCGAAGGAGGGCTTCGCCTCGTGAAGGTGGCGATCCGTCTCCTCGCGGATCTCGCGCCCGACTACGTGCTGGCGCCGGAACGGCACGTCGCGCTGGCGCAGGCCGGCGATGGCGTTCCGCTGGGCGAGCTGGTGGAGGAGCGGAACGATCGCATCGATCCGAGCGTGGAGCGCCGCGCGGTGGTGCTCGATACCTCGCACGCGCGCGATGGTCTGCTCGACGTGGCGGGCGCGCTGCGCGACGTGGCGGGGACGAAGAGCGCCAAGAAGCGCGCGCTGCCCGGTGACCTGGTGGTCTCGCGTCTTCGCCCCTACCTGCGGCAGATCGCGCTCATCCACCCCCGCGCCCTGGCCGCGATCGTGGACCGCCCGCTCGCGCTCTCGACCGAGTTCTACGTGCTCTCTCCGCGGACGCGGAACGAGGATCTCGCCTTCCTCCTCCCCTATCTCCTGTCGCCGGAGGCGCAGTCGATCCTGGCGAGCGCGCAGGAGGGCGGCCACCACCCGCGCGTCCCCCGCTCCTCGCTCCTCGCGCTCCGCGTTCCCCGCGCGCTGGTCCGCGAGCGCAGCCCCGCGTCGCTCGCAGTCAACGCCGCGCTGGCCGCGTTCTACGACGCCTCGTCCTCGCTGCGCAGCCTCCTCGACG
>JAYTBL010001133.1:0-2313 GCA_043736975.1 Polyangiaceae bacterium | reverse complement strand
GCGATGGCAATCATCATCACGTTCTTCATCGGGCACTGGGTCACGTCGATCTTCTCCCAGACGTTCTTCCTGCACCGGTACGGCGCGCACAAGCAGTTCTCGATGTCGAAGGGCTGGGAGCGCTTCTTCCACCTGTTCGCGTACTTCTCGATGGGCGCAAGCTTCCTGAGCGCCCGCGGCTACGCGATCCTCCACCGGATGCACCACGCGTACAGCGACACGGCGAAGGATCCGCACTCGCCGACGAACTTCAAGAACGCCGGGCTGATGATGTGGGCCACCAAGCACCGCTACGACCAGTTCGCGTACCGTCGCGAGACGCCGGAGCCGCGCTTCGAGAAGGACGTCCCCGATTGGCCGCTCCTCGATCGGCTCAGCCAGAGCTGGCCGGCGCGCATCGTGTGGCTCGGCTCGTACACCGCGTTCTACGCGGTGTTCGCGACCCACTGGTACCTGTGGCTGCTCCTGCCGGCGCACTTCATCATGGGCCCGATCCACGGCGCGATCGTCAACTGGTGCGGCCACCGCTACGGCTACCGCAACTTCGAGACCGACGACGTCTCGCGCAACACGCTCTGGTTCGACTTCGTCACGATGGGCGAGCTTTTTCAGAACAACCACCACAAGTACGCGATGCGCTCGAACTTCGCGGTGCGCCCGTTCGAGCTCGACCCGACCTACCAGGTCATGAAGGTCCTGAACTTCGTGGGCATCATCAAGCTCCGTCCGCTGCGCGAGCTCGACGCGAAGGGCGAGCTCATCGCCCCCGGCATGGAAGCCGAGGGCGAGGAAGAGACCACGGCCGACGCCGCCGCGGAGTGAGCGAGCGCTCAGAAGCGCAGGCGAAGTCCGTCGCGCCGTAGCCCGCTCGAGGCGCTCTTCGCGGGCGCGTCGGCGGGCGGCATCGTCAGCAGCAAGACCACCGTGGCAGCGCCAAGGATCACGCCGGCCGTGAGCCCGATGGTCGAGAGCGCTGCGGCGTCGTCGCCCGAGGCCGCGCGCTTCTCGCTGGGATCCGACTTGTAGTCGCTCTGCTTGCTCAGCGCCGAGATGCCGAAGACGACCCCGGCCCCCAGCGCCAGGGCGCCGACCGCGCCGGTGACGATCGGCGCGCCGAGACGCTCGATCCCGGGCGCAGGCTTGGGCTCGCCCCGCGGCGTCGGGCTCATCGCGGGACCATTGACCGCGCCCGCGTTGCTGACCGACGCCGGGATCGCGACCACCGGGCCGGTGCCGATCGGCGTCAGCTCGAGGCTGACCTCCTGCGGGCTCGAGCCCACCTCGATCTCGCGCGACGCCGGGTTATGCCCGGCGATCGTCGCGCGCACCACGTGCTTGCCCGGCGAAAGATCGACGTCGACCGGCGACGCCTTGCCCGACGCCGGTTGACCTGCGATCTCGATCGTCGCCCCCGGGGGCGTGGTCACGACGCGGACCTTCACCGTCTTCGCCGCAGTCAGCTCCACCACGCGCGCACGCGCCGTGTTCGTCTGCTCCTGTTGCGCCGGCGGCGCGCTGGAGATGAACTTCTGGTACTCGGCGATCGCCTCGTCGGTTCGCCCCAGCTTGTCGAGCGCGAGCGCCGCGCCGCGCCGCGACTCGACGTTCGACAGCTTGGCGTAGAGCGCGAGCGCCGCCTCGTAATTGCCGGCCGCGAGCTGACGCTGCGCCTCGTCGTAGCTCTTGGTCGCGGCGGGGGGGGCGGGGAGGGCCTTCGGTGCCGGCTTCGGCGGCGCCGCGAAGGCTGCTCCGCCGTTCGCGAGCAGCACGGTGACCAGCGCGAGCCCACCGACTCTTCGTCGCATCTTGTTCATCACTTCTTCGCTCCGCAGGCGATCCACGCTCGCGTCTCCTCGATCCATTCAGGCGGCAGCGCGAACCAGTCGTTGAGCGGCATCGATCCTCCACACTGCGCCGAAGCCAACCCTTCGGCGCCGCAGGCGGCGGACTGCGTGTTCGAGAGCTTGCGAAAGAAGAACGAGCGCGAGGGGCGCCCTGGTTCGATGAGCTTCATCGATTGTAGCGCCTGGCTGGGGACCCCGACAGTGCTCTCGTAGGCCTTGGCCGGCGAGAGCACGAGGAGCGCGCGAGCGTTGCCAGGGTCGTGACACGAGCTGCCAGCGCACTTCGGCAGGAGGGTGCTCTGCACGAAGCTCCAGCCCTTGATCGCATCGCAGTCAGCGGGCGCCTCGTCCATGCGGCTGGGGGCGTCGGCCGGGCGGTCATCGTACGAGCACGCGGCGAGCGCGGCTCCGACGAAGCCCAGCGCCATGATCCGTTGATGGATCTTGGCCATCGGTGTCCTGCTCGCTC
>JAYTBL010001132.1:0-2315 GCA_043736975.1 Polyangiaceae bacterium | reverse complement strand
CCACCTTCGTGCCCTTGGCGATCACGATCTCCTCCTCGTCGAGGAGGTCGACGTCGAGGGGCACCAGCTCCTGGCAGTTCTTGCAGACGAGCCGCACCAGCCGCTGGGCGAGGATGCCGGTGAGCGCGTTGGCGACGATCCAGGGCTCGACGCCGAGGTCGACGAGGCGCACCGCCGTCTCCACCGCGTCCGAGGTGTGGACCGTGGAGAGCACGAGGTGCCCCGTCAGCGCGGCCTGGAGCGCGATCCCCGCGGTCTCGGAGTCGCGGATCTCGCCGACCATGATCACGTCCGGGTCCTGGCGGAGGATCGCGCGGAGCCCGGTGGCGAACGTGAAGCCCGCCTTCAGGTTGGTCTGGCCCTGCGTGATCTGCGGGAGCTCGACCTCGATCGGATCCTCGAGCGTGACCACGTTCGTTCGGCGGGTGTCGATGAGGCGCATGAACGAGTAGAGCGTCGACGTCTTGCCGGCGCCGGTCGGACCGCTGGTGACGAGGAAGCCCTGCGGCCGCTGGACCAGCTCCCGGACCGTGGCCTGGGTCGCCGCGTCGAGCCCGAGCTTCTCGAACGCGATGAGCGCCTGCCCGGAGAGGATGCGGAGCACGATCTTCTCCCCGAGCGAGGCGGGGAACGACGACGCGCGGAGGTGCACGGTGTTGCCCTCGGGCGTGAGGGTGAGCTGCCCGTCCTGGGGCATGCGGCGCTCCGCGATGTCCATGCGCGCGAGCACCTTTATGCGCGAGATGACCTCGGGCGAGATGTCGAGCGGGATGCTCTGCTCCTCGACCATCTCTCCGTCGACGCGGAAGCGCACGTTCATGCGATCGCGCTTGGGCTCGAGGTGGATATCGCTGGCGTGCGCCCGCACGGCGCGGCGGACGATTTCGTCGAGGACGATGACCGCGCCCTGTTCGAGGTGTTCGCTCATGGGCGAAGGCTAGCCGAAGCGTGCGACGAACGCGCGGTGCACAGCGAGCCGCGGATCCGTACCGCGGGCGAGCTCGCGCGGCCGGAACCCCGAGAAGACGTGATCGACGGTCATGGTGCGCGCCTCGAGCGCGAAGCCCGCGCGCCACTCCTTCACCGCGAGCACGAGCTCGCCGGCGTCGTTCTTCTTGATGCGCCGGTAGGGATGCGGCTGCGGGCCGAGCGCGAGCGCCTCCACGATGCGCGCGCGGACGTCGAGGCCCGTGTCCTGCTCGGCGAGCCATGCGAGCTGCGTCGCGGCGAGCTCGCTGAACGCCACGTCCCACGAGGGACGGGGGTCGTCCTGGGGCCGGTCCAGCCAGCCGGCGCTCGCCTCGGGGAACGCGTCGGCGTAGGGGATGTACGGCTTCAGGTCGAGGACCGGCGTGCCGTCGATGAGGTCGAGGTCGCGGATGTGCACCACGCAGCCTTCGACGCGCTCGAGCCGCACCGCGCTCAGGCCGATCGGGTTTGGGCGATGAGGCGAACGCGTCGCGAAGACGCCGCGCTTCTGGTCGCTGCGCGGCGGTAGCACCTTCGAGGGCGAGGGCCCGGGCGGCACCCGATGGAACCAGAAGATCACCCATAGCCGCTCGAAGCCGGCGAGATCCTCGAGCGCGTGCTCGTGCTCCGGCAGCAGCTCGATGCGCCCGAGCGCGCCGTCCGATGCGACCGCCTGACGGGGCGCCTCGACCTTCTCGCGGAACGGGGAGCGCGCGAAGCCGATGGGTCGGACGAGGTAGGGCTCGCTCACGCCCGTTTACTAGCATCGGCTGCACTGGTTTGGTGCATGGGCGCGCCATTCCGGAACACCCCGAGAAATCGACGCCTAACGCGTGAATTGTCGTCGCAAAGCCCTAACGTGAAGGGGTGAACTCCAGCCCGCCGCCCTCGCCGCCGGACCTCCCGAAGAAGCACCTCAACCCTGGTGGGACGCCTGGGACGCCTGGGACGATGGTGCCTGTCGACCTGACGGCGTGGAGGGCCAAGGTCTCGCTCCGTGCCCTGCCCGCAAGGCAGGCGTACGCGATGGCGCTGGAGGCCGATCGCGCCCGCGATCGCCAGCCGGTCGTGGGCTACCGGCTCTACTGGCTCTCCGATGTGCTGCTGGGGACCATCGACGTGCCCGCAGAGCCGAGCGGGTACGCGGTCATCGGTCGTCATGGCTCGTGCGACGTCGTGCTCGACGACGAGCGCGCGGTATCGCTGCGGCACGTGCTCGTGCGCGTCGCTTCGCTCGATGACGGCTTTCCGCTGCTCAGCGTCATGGACCTCCAGACGAGCGCGGGCTTCGAGCTCTCCGACACCTCGCGCCAGCGATCGATCGCGGCGACCGGCGCGGTGGTGTT
>JAYTBL010001131.1:0-5939 GCA_043736975.1 Polyangiaceae bacterium | reverse complement strand
GCGTGCCGCTGTCGGAGGCGTCTGGTTGGCGCGGAGGCGCGGCGTCGCCCGTCGCCAGCGCGCCTCCGTCGCTCTCCCCGTCGGGCGTGGCGGCGGGCGATTCGCGGATGATCACGGTCTCAGAGCAGGCCGCGACCACGCCGGAAAAGACGGCGAGGACGGCGCAGGCCAACGTGCGATCGCGGAAGCAAGGTCGTGCGTTCATGCGCGCCGCCGAGCACGTCTCGGGCCCGCGGCGGCGTGTGCACCGCGTCGGATTCCTTGGCTCGCCGTCTCGCTCGCACCCGTGAGGTCGTCGGTGAACCGAGGGGCCGACCGCGCGTGCGCGGCCTCGGGTTTCTCCTTCGCCGCGCCCTGACGCACTGTGTGCCAACGCCCGTGAACCCGCGGTCACGGCTGATCGAGATCGACCTCGAAGCGCAACCTCCTTCGCCCGCGCACCGCTGCGCTTGGGAGGCTTGCTCCTCACGGCGCGAGGTCCAATACATCAGGTTGCGTCCGATCCGGCTCGCCCATGCCACTGCCGCTGTCGGCAGCGGATGCACGAGACCTCGCGCCTCTTGGAGTGAGCCCTCTCGAGCGTAGGGGGGGCGCGGGCGGAGGGGGGAGCGGGCCTCCTCCGGCCGCGTAGGGAGCGGCGGCAACGTCAGCCCGCAGCGACAGCGGTAGCGGCACCGCCTGGGGACCCGCAGGGGAGTGTGGGCCGTGAGAAAGGGTTCGTAGCCACCACCGTCTATCGCCCGACCTCACGCGGGGCGGCGGTGCACGGATCACCGCCGGCGCGCAGCGAGACAGCGGACCGCGGCTGGAGGAGGCCTGCTCCCCCCCCCAGCCCCCACGACCTCGAAGCGCAACCTAGCGCGCGGAGTGCTTGCGGCCGATCTCGGTGATCAGGTGGGTGAGGGCCGCGCCCAGGAGGCCGAACTGAACGCCCATGCCGCCGTCCCGCACCCAGCGCACGACGCCGGGCAGGGCGACGGGATCGTTCGAGCCGGGCAGCGTGAGATGCACCACCACCTCGGCTCCGAAGGCGGCGGGCGCGGTGGTCTCGACGAACATGCCTCCCACCGAGATGTCCTTGGCGAGCCCTCGAGTCCGCGTCTGCTCGGCGTTGCCCTTCGGCGAGAAGCTCGCGGGCACGTCGAGAGGGGCACGGGCGTGGCGGCGCTGCTCGACAACCGGCGACATTCGAGTCGATGCTACCATTGGCCCGTGGCGGCAGACGACAACCAAACGAAGGGCTCACGCTGGCTGGCGGTCATCCCGGTGACGGCTGCGGCGCTGATGTTCCTGCTCATCGTGCCGCGTGGGGCGCCGCCGGAGGACATCCCGCTCCCCCAGGTCGACGGGCGCGCGCTCCGGGCGATCGTCGACGCCGACGTGGCGCGCGCGCGCGACGCCGCCGCGAACCGCCTGCCCACGGACATCCTCGCGATCGGCAGCGGCATCCGCGGCCTGAACAAGCAGTTCACCAGCGGCGACAGCGAGGGCGTCGCCCCTGCGCGCGCCATCCTCGAAGACGCCCTGCGCGGCGCGGCTTCCCGCGAGCCGAAGGTGCTCATCGAGCAGCTGCAGAAGCTGCGGGCGGTGCAGCTCGAGGAGTTCCTCGTCGAGGTGAAGCGCTTCGAGTCCACGGGCCAGCAGTCCCCCGCGCTCTTCGAGCTGGGCGGCGGCTTCATCGAGCGTATGGCCGACGCGGGTTGGGTCCACGGCCACGATCTCGAGCTCGACGACGCCCAGCGCCGGGCGGCGTTCAAGCTGGTGTGGACGGCGATGGTGGGCGGCACCCAGGTCGCGGAGCTCTCGCTCGCGCTCGACGAGCAACGGGCGCTCTACGCCTTGTACCTCACGCGGCCCCACGTTCCCGACGGCCAGCGCGTATCCTTCGAGAGCTTGCGCCGGAGCGCGGCCACCAACGACGAGTGCAACACCGTCGCGCTCAAGGAGCGGCTGGCTGCCGAGCTGTGGCGCGCAGACAAGATCAAGAAGCTCGGTGAGATCGACCCTGCGTATCCCACCGGCTATGCGCTGGGGGTCGCGTACTACCGCGCCGGTCGCTACGACCAGTCGATGGAAGCCTTCCGGTCGTGGATGGATGCCCATCCCGACGGCCCGCTCGCGCTGCGCGCTCGCAACTACTGGAAGGCCGCCTTCACCGCGGGCGGCCCGGGCTGAGCGCGATGATCCGCGCCCTGCTGGTCGACGACGACCCCGACCTGGCGCGCCTCCTCATCGACTATCTCGGCTCGCACGAGGTCGAGGTGTCGCACGTGATCGACGGGCCGCGCGGCCTCGCCGCCCTGCAGGCCGGCTCGTTCGAGGTCGTCCTGCTCGACGTCATGTTGCCCGGCATCGACGGCTTCGAGGTGTGTCGCCGCATCCGCGCCAGCCATGACGTCCCGGTGGTGATGCTCACGGCGCGCGGTGACGAAACCGATCGCATCGTGGGCCTCGAGATCGGCGCTGACGACTACGTCCCGAAGCCCTTCAATCCGCGAGAGCTGCTCGCGCGCATGCGCGCCGTGCTCCGCCGCGCCCGCCCCGCCGGCGGCGGCGGCGACGACGAGGCGCGGCTCGCGGTCCGCGAGAAGATCACCGTCGGCCCCCTGGTCATCGATCATGCGGCGCGCGTGGTCACGCGGAACGGAGCCGAGGTCTCGCTGACGTCGTTCGAGTACCGAATCCTCCTGGTGCTGGCGCGGCGCGCCGGCGACACGGTGACGCGTGAGGAGCTCGCTACCGAGGTGCGCGAGCCGGGGGAGGCGGCGAAGGGCCAGGTCTATGATCCGAGCGTCGACCGCTCGCTCGACGTGCATGTGAGCCGGCTTCGCCAGAAGCTCGAGGACGACCCGAAGGAGCCCCGCCTCATCAAGACGGTGCGCGGCGTGGGCTACGTGCTCTCGAGGCCTGCGTGAAGCGACCCGGCCCGCCTACCCCCTGGCGGCCGACGTTCCGCGGTCGTCGGCTACGCCGCCTGCAGGTGCGCCTGCTGGGCTGGTTTCTGGGCGCGATCGTGCTCGCGCTCGGCGCCAGCTTGCTCGTCGCGACGCTCACCGCCACCGACAACGACAACCCGACGCGCGTGGTCTCCAAGCACGTACAGCGCAAGATCGCGCGCACCTGGGATGATCCCGTCGCCCTCGAGAAGTACGTCGCGGAGCTGCGCGAGACCACGGGCCTCGACATGCGCATCCGTCGTGACGGCGACCACTTTCCCGTGGGCCGGCGCTTCCGCGGCAATGGCGGGATCGTCTTCGAGGACGGCGTGGCCTACGTTCCGATCAGCAAGGGCGGATCCATCGTGGGTGCCCTCGAGCTCCGCACCGGCGCTCCGGCGCCGCAGTGGTGGCGTGTGGTGGTGGCGCTGGGCGCCGCGCTGCTCGTGCTGGGCGCCGTCGCGGGGCGCGTCTCGAAGCGCCTCGCGCGGCCCCTCGAGCACCTCGCGCAGACGGCGGAGCGCTTCGGCTCGGGCGACCTCACGGCGCGCACCGGGATCGAGACGCTCCCGCGCCGTTGGGTCGCCGAGGAGGTGCGCGACGTCGGCCGTGCGTTCGACGGCATGGCCGAGCGCATTGCGCGCGTCGTCATGGAGCAGCGCGAGCTGCTCGCCGCCATCAGCCACGAGCTCCGCTCGCCGCTCGGGCGCGCGCGGATCGCCGTGGAGATCGCCCGCGATCGCCCGGAGCCGGCGGCGGCGCTCGACGACATCGAGCGCCAGCTCGTGGAGATGGACACCATCCTCGGCGACCTGCTCGCCTCGGCGCGCGCGGGTCTCGCCGACGTGCACCTCGAGCCGCTCGAGCTCGTCCCCTGGCTGCGCAAGCGCATTGCCTCCGAGAAGGATGCGCCGATCGAGATGACGGTCGCGCCCGCCGCCGAGCTCGCGTGGGTCAAGATCGACGCTGCGCTGCTCGGCCGCGCCCTCCACAACCTCTTCAGCAACGCGTGGAACCACGGCCACCCGAAGGAGCAGCCCCTCGAGGTGACGGTGGCGATCGAGGGTGAGACGGCGCGCGTGGCGGTTCGAGACCGCGGCCCCGGCTTCAGCGCCGCGGTCCTGCCGCGCGCGTTCGAGCCGTTCGTGATGGGCGCCGACTCGGCGCGCTCGCCCGGCGCTCACGGGATGGGCCTCGGCCTGTCCCTGGTCCGGCGCATCGTGGAGGCGCACGGCGGCACGGCGTCGGCGACGAACGTGGCGGAGGGCGCCGAGGTGGCGTTCGTGCTCCCGCTCGCCCCTCGCGCCAGCTGATTGGCCCTCGTCTTCGCGGACCGATACGATCGATCTCGTGGGGTCCTCGTTCATGCGCAGCCTGGCCTGGTTCGCGGCCATCGTGGGCGCGATCGGCCTCCTGCTTTACCTCTTCGTCTTCGATACCTGGGAAATCCCAGGCGATGACCCGATCTTCATCGCGTCCGTGGAGCCGATGCTCAGGCCCCAGGACCGCATCCTGACGAGCCGCCACTCCAGCCCGCGGTTCGGCGAGCTCGCGCGCTGCCTCGTGCCCGACGGCCGAGGCACCTTCGCCATCGGCAGGGTCTTCGGCGTCGAGGGCGACACCGTCGAGGTGCTGAACGAACGCGTCGCGGTCAACGGCAAGGCCCCGACGTCCCGGTTCCCGTGCGGCATGGTGACCGTCCTCCATCCCATCACCCAGGCCCCGCTGCCCCTCAGCTGCTCGGTCGAGGACAGCGGGTCGTTCACCTACAGCGTCTTGACGCACCCCCAGTACCGCGATGGCCATACCATCGTGCTCGTCGAGCCGGGTAAGGCCTTCCTCGTCAGCGACGACCGCCATCTCCACTCCGACTCCCGCGACTTCGGCCAGGTCGACGCCTCGACCTGCCAGCACGTCGTCTTCCGGCTTTGGGGCGAGCGATTCACGGATAGTTCTCGTAGGTTCAACATCCTCTGGTGAGGCATTTTTTTTGGTAAGCTCGGCCCGCTCGATGGACCTTGAAATCGGCATCGTCTGCGGCAGGTGCGAAACGTACGCGATGCTCGGCTCATCGTCGTGCGAGGCGTGCAGCAGCGCGCTCATGCTCGAGGGCGCCGGTCCGTCGTCCAGCAAGGGCCCGGCGACGACGCGCGAGCCCCCGCCCGGGGTGGTCGCGCCGTCGCGTCCCGAGCCCTCGCCCAAGCCGCCCGTGGGAGCGCCGCGCACGGCCTCCGGTTACTCAACGCCTGCGAAGTCGTCCAAAGGGAAGTCCGTCGAGGAGCTCATGGATCAAGCGAAGAACTTCGTGTGCCGTTCGTGTTCGACCGCCGTACCGCTCGGGCACAAATTCTGTGGTCGGTGCGGGGCCGCCGTTCCCCCGGAGATCCTCCAGGCGCGGACGCAGTTCTTCGGGCAGCTCCAGGCGCCGGGAAAGGCGAAGCTGATCCTGATCCGTGGCGAGGGCGTCGAGGGCCTCAGCTATCAGCTCAATGCCGAGCAGCACCTGGTCGGCCGAAGCGGTCAGCTCGTGTTTCCCGACGATCCGTTCGTCTCGCCGAAGCACGCGAACTTCTTCTACCGGAACGGCAAGCTCGTCGTCCGCGACGAGGGCTCGCTCAACGGCGTGTTCCTCCGCGTCCGCGGCACGGTCGACATCCAGCCGGACGACTTCTTCCTCGCCGGCGAGCAGGTCTTCCGCATCGATGCGACGCCCAAGGCCAACGATCAGCCCGGGCCCGACGGGACGTACTTCTACTCCTCACCGAAGCACCAGAGCCCGTTCCGCATCACCCAGATCCTCCAGGGCGGTGCCGGCGGCATGACGGTCTGCGCGCGCGGCTCGAGCCTCCAGATCGGCCGCGAGGGCGGCGACCTGAACTTCCCGAGCGACCTCTACATGAGCGCTGCGCACTGCAAGCTCGAGGAGGCGGGCGGTAAGTTCGTCCTCACCGACATGAACAGCCGCAACGGCAGCTACGTCCGCCTCAAGGCGGAGCGCGAGCT
>JAYTBL010001130.1:0-5949 GCA_043736975.1 Polyangiaceae bacterium | reverse complement strand
TCAACTTCGTGGTCATCACGAAGGGCGCCGGCCGCGTGGCGGAGGTCGCCGCGCGCTTCACCCTCGATGCCATGCCCGGCAAGCAGATGGCGATCGACGCCGATCTCTCGTCCGGCATCGTCACCAACGAGCAGGCGAAGGTCCGCCGCCGTGACCTCGAGCGCGAGGCCGACTTCTTCGGCGCCATGGACGGCGCGAGCAAGTTCGTGCACGGCGACGCCATCGCCGGCCTGCTCATCATGGCCATCAACCTCATCGGCGGCCTCATCCTGGGCGTCGCGCGCGGCATGGACATCGCCCGCGCCGCCGAGACGTTCTCGGTGCTCAGCATCGGCGACGCGCTGGCCTCGCAGGTCCCCGCGCTCCTCATCTCCGCGGCGTCCGGCATCGTCGTCGTTCGCAGCGCCACCGGCGAGCCGCTCGGCCGCGCGCTCTCGCAGCAGTTCCTCGGCCGCAAGAAGGCGGTCGCGCTCACCGCCAGCATCATGACGCTGCTCGGCCTCATGCCTGGCATGCCCGCGCTGCCGTGCTGGGCCATCGCCGTTGCGCTGGTCGTCCTCTCGCGGCGCGTCTCGGCGCCCGCCGAGGCCGCGGCGGCGAAGGTCGAGGCCGACGCGAAGGCCAAGGCCGACCCGAAGCGCTCCGACGCCGAGGAGATCGAGGCCGACCTCACGGTGCACGTCCTCGCGTTCGAGGTCGGCTACGAGCTGGTGTCGGTGGTCGACACCGCGCGCGGCGGCACGCTTCTGGACCGCGTCTCCAAGCTCCGGCACGAGATGGCCCGCGAGCTCGGGATCGTGGTGCCGCCGGTCCACGTGAACGACGATCTCGCGCTCGCCGCCGGCGCCTACCGCATCAAGGTGCACGGCACCGAGGTGGCCAAGGGTGCGCTCGCCGCCGGTCGCCTCCTCGCCATCGACGCCAGCGGCAACGCTCCCCCCATCGACGGCGAGCGCACGCTCGACCCCACGTTCGGCATGCCCGCCATCTGGATCGCCGACCGCGACCGCGAGCTCGCCGAGGCGCTGGGATACGCGGTCGTCGACCACGCCACCATCCTCGCCACCCACCTCGGCGAGGTGGTCCGCACCAACGCGCACCGCCTGCTCGGTCGCCAGGAGGCGCAGCAGCTCATCGACGTCCTGGCGCGCACCTGCCCCAAGCTGGTCGACGACGTCATCCCCACGCTGCTCCCGCTCGGCGACATGGTTCGCGTGCTCCGCAACCTCGTGAAGGAGGGCATCAGCGTCCGCGACATGCGCAGCATCCTCGAGGCGGTGGGCGAGCTCGCCACGCAGACCAAGGACCCCGAGCAGCTCACGGAGATGGTCCGCGAGCGACTGGCCTCGCAGATCACGTCACGTCATCGCGCCGACGACGGTGTGGTCAACGCGTTGACGCTCGACCCGCGCCTCGAGCAGATCCTGCGTACTTCGCTCAACGAGATCGCCCGCGGCGCCGGCGGAGCGTTGGATCCAGATTTGCTGAGGACTCTTGCTGTGACGGCAGAGGCCTCGATGGTGAAGTTCGGCGTGCACGGCGGCTCCCCGCTCGTGGTCACGGCGCCCGACCTCCGCCGCTACGTGCGCGCCATCCTGGAGCGCAAGCTCCCGCAGCTGCCGGTGGTCTCGTTCCGCGAGATCGAGCCGAACGCGCCTCTCCGAGTGATCGAACGTCTCGCCGCCGCTTGAAGATTCCGAAGGAGCTTTTTCGATGAATTCGCATTCGTACCCGGGCCGCACGCCTCCGAGCAACGAGAGCCCCTTCGCGCGCGAGGTCTACCGAGCCGAGGCGGTCGAGGACCCCCGCTCCGCGGTGCTCGACGAGATCGCCGCCCTGCGCGTCGAGGTGCGCACCGAGGTGCGAGCCTTGCGCGGCGCCATGAGCCGGCCGCGGCCCAACAACGAGCTGAGCGTCGAGCTCGCGGCGCTGCGCGCCGCGGTCGACCAGCTCCTCTCCGAGCCGAAGAAGGGTGACGCGTTCGCCGCGCTCGTGCGCTCCACCGGCATCGAGGGCGCGGCCGCCGCGGCGCTGGCGCGCGGCGGCAAGAAGACCGGCAAGACGAACGAGGAGCGCCTCGCCGAGGCCATCACCGCGCTCGTCGAGGTGACGCCCTGGCCCGTTGCCTGCGAGACGCGCAGCCTGGTGGCGCTCGTGGGACCGGCGGGTGTCGGCAAGACCACGACCGCCGCGAAGATCGGCGCGCGGGCCATCCGCAAGAACCGCACCGTCGCCTTCGTCTCTTGCGACAGCTATCGCGTCGGCGCGCTCGACCAGCTCCGCAAGTACGCCGAGCTGCTCGAGTCCGAGTTCCATGCGGTGACCTCGCCCGAGCAACTCCTCACCGTTCTCAGCGGCATCTCCGCCGACGTCATCATCGTCGACACCTCGGGCCGCGCGGTGGAGCAGGGCTCGGTCGAGGCGATGCTCGGTGACGACCGCTTGCGGGAGAGCGCCACGCTGAAGCGCCACGTCGAGGTGATGCTCTGCGCGCCCGCCGCGCTGCGCGGCGCCGACGCCGGCCGCATCGCCCGCGACTTCGCCAGCACCGAGCCCACCTCGCTGTGCGTGACGAAGCTCGACGAGACCGACCAGCCCTCCGCGCTGGTGCACGCTCCGTTCGCGACCAAGCTGCCCATCGCCACCCTCTGCTTTGGCCAGCGCGTCCCCGAGGACATCGGGCCCGCCACGCACACCGAGATCATCACCCGGCTCGTCCCCGCCGCGGCGCGAGCGAACCCGACCGCCGAGGTCCAGGGCCGATGACCATGTCGCTGGCCACGCATGTCACGCACGAGGGGAAGGCGCGGCGCAAGCTGACGCGCAGCGAGTACGAGCGCTACCTGCCGCTCGTTCGCCGCACCGCCATGAAGCTCGCGCGCAAGCTCCCCACCACCATCAGCGTCGCGGACCTCGTTAGCTACGGCTGGGTCGGTCTGCTCGAGGCGTTCGAACGCGCTAGCCCCGACATGGATGCGCAGGAGTTCGAGGCGTACGCGCTCTACCGCATCCGCGGCGCCGCGCTCGATCACCTCCGCAGCATGG
Source organism: Polyangiaceae bacterium (assembly GCA_043736975.1). Lineage (GTDB taxonomy): Bacteria > Myxococcota_A > Polyangia > Polyangiales > Polyangiaceae > Labilithrix. The sequence goes on along the minus strand of JAYTBL010001130.1, from coordinate 2,904 downwards.
ATCCGGCGTCGCGCGGAGCCCGCGCCCAGTCCCGCGCCATCGCGCGCGGGATCCAGACGCTCACCAAGAGGCTCAAGCGCCCGCCGGAGGAAGAGGAGATCGCCGCCGAGCTCTCCATGACCGTCGACGTGTATCGCGCCGCGCTCGACGAGGTCGGGAAGGCGGGCATGGCGCGCCTCGAGATGCTCGACCTCGACGAGGTGCAGGTCGAGGGAGGCGCCGAGTCGCCCGACGACGGCGCCGGCAAGAAGGAGCTCGCCAATGCCGTGACGCAGGCCATCGAGGAGCTCCCGCTCCGCTTGCAGCAGGTCCTCGCGCTCTACTACAGCGAGGGTCGCACGCTGCGCGAGGTAGGCATCGTCCTCGAGGTCACCGAGTCGCGCGCGTGCCAGCTGCACACCGAAGCCATCCACCGCCTGCGCGCGGCCGTCGGGAGGGACTGAGCCATGTCTCGCGGCATCTACGTGGCGCTCAGCGGCGCGGTCGCGCAGGAGACCGCGCTCGAGACCACCGCCGAGAACCTCGCGAACGCGACGACGAACGGCTACCAGCGCTCGCGCCCCGTGTTCAAGGAGGTGCTGTCCGGCGCCACCCGCAAGGCGGGCTCGGCCCTGCACAGCACCGTGGTCGATCAGACCGCGCTCGACACCACGCGCGGCTCGCTGAAGGTCACCGGCCGCGGCCTCGACGTCGCGCTCCCCCAGGGCGTCTACCTGGGCGTCGCCACCGCGAACGGCGAGCGCTACACGCGCGCCGCCTCGCTGCGGGTCGCGACCGACGGCTCGCTCGTCACCGCCTCCGGCCAGAAGGTCGCGGGCGAGAGCGGCGATCCGATCACCCTCAACCCTGCAGTCGAGGCGTCGATCTCCCCCGACGGCAACGTGATGCAGGGCGGCGCGTCGGTCGGACGGCTGCGCCTGGTCAAGCTCGAGGCGGGCGCGGCGATGAAGCACGAGGCCGGCAACCTCCTCGCGGCGACCGGCCCCGCGCCGCTTGCGGCCGCTGCCACGCTCGACGTGGGCGCGCTCGAGGAGTCGAACGCCACCGTGGTCGGCTCGATGACCGACCTCGTGACCGCGTCCCGCACGTTCGAGGCGTTCCAGCGCATGCTCGACACGTTCGGAGAGATCGACCGCAAGGTCCTCACCACCGTTCCGGCCGCGGGCGAGTGATCCGATGCGCGTCGGTCCCCCCACGGCCCCGCAGCGCGCGGCGACATCGCGCGAGGTCGAGCCGAAGCGGACGCAGGTCTCGCAGGCCGAGATCCGCGACGCCATCGCGCGCGCACACGCCAAGGTGACTGGCCGGGCCGCGAGCGGCGCCGCGCTCGACGTGCTCACCGCGCAGGCCTCGCTCGAGACCGCGAGCGGCGGCCGGATGTACAACTACAACTTCGGCGGCATCAAGGGCTCCAGCGCCTCGGGCGAGACCGCAAGGCTCCGCACGCACGAGGTGCTCGGCGGCAAGGACGTCGAGATCCGCGACGGCTTCCGCGCGTATCGCTCGCTCGATGACGGCGCGGCCGACTACGTGCGGCTCATCAAGGACCGCTTCCCCGCCGCGATGGCGCAGGCCGAGCGCGGTGACGTCGACGGGTTCGCGAAGGCCCTCAAGCAGTCGGGCTACTACACGGCCGCCGAGAAGGACTACGCCTCCGGCCTGCGCGCGTTGATGAGCGCAACCTCGACGGCCGGCGGCGGACACGCGAACGGCGAGCGGCTCACGGCCTCATCGCTCCCCGCGCTGCCCAACATGTCGAGCATCGGCGCGGGTACGGCGGTGGGCCCGGGCTTCGTCGACACCACGCAGCTCTCGCGGGTGCTGGACGCCATCGGTCATCATCGCGACGCGGCCGAAGTCGACGAAGATTGAGCCTGAACGCAGGCGGTGGTGCGGACGTTCTCCCTGGGGAGGCGATCCGACCATGAAGCACGCGTGTCATCTTCCCTTCGAGCCCTCGCTGCATCGCGCGAGGGGCACATGAGAGTCCTCCTCGTCGCGTCCGCGATGGACGAGCTGCTCGAGCTGGAGCGCGCGGTCGCCGAGCTCGCGGACGGCTGGGAGATCGACGTTGCGGTCGGCGCCCACGGCGCCCTTGCGGTGCTGGGGATCGCGCCCTTCGACGTCGTGGTCTCGAGCCTGGACGATGGCGAGCTACTCGAGGAGGCTCGCCGTCGTCACCCCGAGGTCGCGCGCATCGCCCTGTCGACCGAGACCGACCATCTCGCGGTCCTGTGGCTGATGCGCGACGCGCATCAGGTGCTCAGCAAGCCCTGTCGCCCTGCCGCGCTCGTGCGCACGCTGCAGCGCCTCGAGCTCGCGCTCGCGGGCGTCTCCCAGGACGAGCGCGCGGCGAGCGGGGCGATCGACTCGTTCGCCGCCGCCGGTGGAGCGCTCGCGGCGCTCCTGCGCGATCGCTCGGCCGCGGACGTCGCGTCGGTGAGCAAGCTCGTCGGGAGCGACGCGGGGCTCGCCGCGAAGGTCCTCCAGATCGCGAACGCCGAATTCTTCTCGCGGGGCTCTCCGGTCGTCGATCTGCCCACCGCGGTGCAGCGGATCGGCCTCGAGGCGATGCGCAGCGCGATGGCCTGTGGGCTCTTCACCAGCACGCGCAAGCCCGAGCGGGTCTCGCTCGCGGTGGCCAACGTCGCGGCCTCGCTCGTCCCGCAGTGGCTGCGCGACGAGGCCTTCGCGGCCGCGCTCCTCTCGGATGTCGATGCCCATCTGCTCGCGCTCTGGGGCCTGCCCTCGAGCATCGTCGGCGCCGCCGCCGCGCAGCAGGTTACGTCGTGCTCCCTGCGCCCGTCGCGTGACGGCGGGCTCTCGGTGGTCCTCCAGGTCGCACGCGAGCAGGTCGCGGCGGTCGCCGACGGCACCCTGCGCATCGTCGCGAGGGCGGCATGA